>CAZLHV010000029.1:4477-22501 GCA_964559205.1 uncultured Bacteroidaceae bacterium | reverse complement strand
GTCTTTGGCGAATACCTTGCTGCTGGCTTCATGGGTCTTGTGGTTCCGTCATGGTTTATTGAAGGCGATGCCACGGCATCGGAAACAGTTTTTCTGAAAACCGGCCGTGGCCGTTCACCGTCATTTTCTACACCTTTGCTGGCTGATTTGTACAGGATGAAAAGGATTCCAGACTACGACCACTTTTTATTGGGATCATACAGAAAATTTATACCTGATCAGTACCTGTATGGTTATTGGATGATTGCGTCGGCACAAGATAAATATGGTGCTGATTTCTGGCCTCAGGTGTATTCTGAGACATTTATGAAAGACAATTTTGGCATGTTTCCAAGAACTTTCAAAAAATGCAACGATGAAGGCATCTCATTGAGGAAGTTTCATAAATATACCATGCAATGGCTGAAAGATTCAGTGGTTTCTGACCTGAATACTAAAACATTCCCTGATTATTGTTTGCTTTCGACCGGCAACGAGTATGCATCGTACAGAACAGTTGGTTTCGATGGACTAAAACATCTCATTGCCTGGAAGAAACCCCTTCATGGCGAAGCCTGCTTTGTGATCATTGATGGTAAGCATGAAAAAGTTCTGCACTATCCGGGGCTTATTCACGATGAAAGTTTTGCTTTTGACGGAAGGTTTATTTACTATTGCGAATACAGACCACATCCGCGCCGCGAAATGATTGACTATACCCGCCTTTGTCGCCTCGATGTTACGAATGGCAAAGTGGACATACTTGCATCATCGGGAAAAGATCTTCTACCAGCTGTTAGTCCAAATGGTCAAATGCTGGCCGTTTGTTCATACGAACCCGATGGAACGTTTCATGTCCGAGTCGAAAGCCTGCTGAATGGCCAATGGATGGGATGGGCGTCATTCCCTTATCATCAGCAACCTGTTTCAATCGCAGTAAATGATCATGGGACGCAATTGTTTATGATCATGCAAACGCCAAACGAAAGGCAGATTATTTGCTTCGACGCCGGCACCAGATCTTCGGATATTCTATACAGCTCGCCCGACAAGAACATCAGCAATCTAATATTGACAGAAGAAGCATTGTATTTTAATGCAAACCTGAAAGGAAATGAAGAGATTTATCGTATAAAACTGACAGGGGGCGATCCTGAATGCCTCACCAACACACGATTTGGAGCAGCATACCCGTATCGCGTAGCCAATGTACTTTATTTCAGCGAAATGACCAGTCAGGGTTATCAGTTGCGTCAAACGGATGTACAGCCGGTTGCTGCATATGACCGATGGAAATTCATGTACATTCTTGCCGATACGCTCACTCAACAAACGTTGGAGAAATGTGACTCCATTGATTTTCAGACACAGCCAATGGCAACAGCGCAGCATTACAAGAGAGGGAAACATCTCTTGCATATTCATTCATGGGGGCCATTTTCCATCGACCCATCCGGGCAAAGCATTCATCCGGGCATTCAGTTTGATTCTCAAAACATGCTTAGTACATTAACTGCATCGGTGTTTAGTGGTTACAATCTTTCGACTGCTACCATTGAATCAGGAATCCAATTCAATTACGAAGGTTTCTTCCCCATCTTTACTTTGGGGTACACCAACTATCTGCCCTTCGAAAATGGGACAATTTACCGAGAGTATCACAGTCTGATATTCTCAGCATCACTGCCGCTGTTTTACACAAAGGATGCCTGGTCATTTCGCATCACCCCCCGCATTGAGAGTCGACCATTATGCGCGATTGACCAGGTCGACTCGATGATTGAGTATAAACGACACGGAGCCTTCCTGTCGCTTTCAGCATCAAAAAGAACCAATAGCAGAAACATGTTTCCAAAACTGGGGACATTTTTGGGCATGTCGGCACTTTGGCAATCATTTGAAAATGAAAAAGGGACACTTTTTGCGAGTACTGGCGGATTCTGGCTCCCGGGAGTTTTCCGACATGATGGTTTTCGAATTAGAGGTGGATACGAGAGGCGCGACACCATGGCACTGCCATTCACCACAATGATGTCGGCACCCAGAAGCTATCACCTTCTCAGGAATCCGATCGAATACTTTACTTCAGTTGAATATGCCACTCCCCTGCTTTACCCTGAAATTCATCTGGGCTCATTGTTTTATCTGAAACGATTAAATGGCATGGTGAGTTATGACATTGGATCAACAAAAAACAGACAAAATTTGTCTTCATTAGGGCTTCACCTCATGGCCGATATGCATTTTCTGAGAATGTATGCCCCAGTGAGGCTGGTTTTTTCAGAATACTATCTGAACCCGGAAAATAAATGGAATTTCCAGATGGGAATCAGTTATGATCTATATTCATATTAACAATCAATATTCAAGCAGGTAAATCAGCGTATCCATAGGAATTGTTCTGAGTGTATCAGCGACTGAGAATGTTGAGTTGTTTTTAATCACTGTTTTGAAGAGAACCAAATCGAACGAGCCAACTGACTGACATGTATAAACAGTGTCAACATTAATTCCTGTAAATTCGACTGGAACAGGTGGGCAGCAATCGCTGCACGTTACTGGATTGTTTTGAAAAGTGAAATTCAGAATGTCATCGGCATCGTACGGGGATGTATTTTTAATCTGGAGCGTGACCCAAGCTTTTGAACTAATGTTGAAACTGCCAGAATAGGGTGATTCGGGACTAATGCTTCCGGTATTCACTACAACCTGAGAGGTATTATAGCCTGCTTTAAGAAAGTTGAACCGAAAAGAATCATAGGAACTTTCGTCAACAACAAATGAAAAATGCCCGGCAGCATCAGTGGTCGTTGTCGCCAAAGTAACGTAGGATGCATTATAGACACCATCGACCACCCCATTTGCCTGAAGATTGACATTAACACCGGCAACCGGTGCGCCCAGATAAGGGTCCATCACAGTGCCGCTAAGCTGAATTGTTTTTTCGTCCTTTTTACACGAAAGCAACAAGGCCGAAGCGATGAGGATGTAAAATAGATTTTTCATGGCACTAATATACACAAAAACGAATCTATGAAATAAAAAGATAAGCAAACGGCAACGAAATATCAATACAAACTAATATATTTCTGCGGGTTGTATCGGTGCATCATGTCGTAGATGGCATCGAAAACATCTTCTGCGTTGGGGTTTGAATAATAGTCGCCATCGGTCCCGTAGGCAGGGCGGTGTTCACGGGCTGTCACTGTAACTGGTTTGGCATCCAGAAAATCCCAACCACCCGATTGTTCGATGACCTGCTGCATCATATATGACGTCGCACCACCCGGCACATCTTCGTCAAAAAACACCACTTTATTGGTTTTCCGAAGCGAAGAAACAATCACCCCATGTGTATCGAAAGGAATGAGGGTTTGGACGTCGATCAACTCGACTGATATTCCAAATCGTTCCAGTTGTGTGGTGGCTTCCTGAGCAATTCTGACACAAGATCCGTATGTTACCAGCGTCACATCGGTTCCTTCAGCAAGAATATCTGGCTTTCCTAGAGGGACCGTAAAGCGACCAAGGTTGATTGGTTTTGGTTCACGAATCCGATATGCATTGAGAGGTTCGATAATAATTCCCGGATCATCGCCTTGCATTAAAGTGTTGTAAAAACCGGCTGCCTGTGTCATGTTTCGTGGAACAATCACGTAAATCCCTCTAACAGAATTGATGACCATACTTAAGGCGCTTCCGCTATGCCAAACTCCTTCAAGCCTGTGTCCACGGGTAGAAACAATCACCGGAGCCTTTTGTCGACCCAGGGTTCTCCAGCGCAAATTGGCAAGATCATCGGCCAAGGTTTGCAAGCCATATAGCAAGTAATCGAAATACTGCATTTCCGCTACCGGTCTGAAGCCTCGCAAGGCAAGCCCAATGGCTTGTCCAATGATGGTTGCCTCACGAATTCCAGTGTCCCAAACTCTGTGTTCTCCAAATTTCTGCTGTAAACCTTCCCAGGATTGATTCACACCTCCGATAAAACCAACATCTTCTCCAAAAGCCACCATGAGCGGATTTGCTTCGAGCAAAGCATCGAAATTATCTCTAAGGATTTCACGGCCAGGAACCATTACCTTCTCACTCCCATATTCAGGCTTAATTTCAGTCACTTTTATCGCAGCATGAGGTGTTTCGCTATATAAATGTGAACTATAAAGAGAATGACCGATGACTTCCTGTTGAGCAAGCCAATGACCGACACTTTTCTTTAACGATTTTTCGGGCGAGCAGGTGTTGCAAAAATACCTCAGCACTCTTTTAGCAGTAGAAATCACATCCTTTCGGTCTGGTTCTGCTATTCGCGAAAGTTCATTCATCATCGCCGCAATTTCTCCCGATTTTCGACAATTGCAGGATGTGATATCGGAAAGCCTGAGTAAGTCGTTGCGCAGATGAACAAGAGGCTCATTATGTTTTTTCCAAGCTGATTTTCGGGCATCCTTCACAAGGTTCAAAGCATCAACTTCGATAGATTGAATTTCAGATTCCGGGGCAATATTTTTGTCCAGCAGGTAACTCCTGAATTGAACCAGGCAATCGAATTGCTTTTCCCACATCAATCTTTCGCCGGACTTGTATCTTTCATGAGAGCCAGATGTACTGTGACCAAGAGGCTGAGTCACTTCAGTGATGTGAAACAGCACAGGGGTGTGCTCGTTACGACAAAGATGTATTCCCTGTCTAAACATTTCATAAAGTGCATCAAAATCCCATGCGTTGGCTTTATAAATTTCGAAGCCGGGTTTATCGGAAGTTCGTCTGAAACCTTCCAGAGCCTCACTGATAGATGATTTAACAGTTTGTTTGTCCGTGGTCACAGAAATCCCATACCCATCATCATAGACAATCATGGCAAGAGGGACCTGTAGTACAGCAGCCGCATTGAGAGTTTCCCAGAAATGACCTTCGCTGGTTGAGGCATCTCCAATGGTGCCAAATGCCACCTCTGACCCATTGAGACTAAAATATGGGAATGCACGCTGAGTATCATGATGCTTGAACCATTTCGAGGCGAGCGCAAGCCCAAGCAGACGAGGCATTTGCCCGGCAGTTGGGCTGATATCGGCACTGGAGTTTTTCATTTCGGTGAGGTTGTTCCAGTCACCTTCATTGTTTAAACTATGCGTGGCGAAATGGTTATTCATTAGCCGGCCGCCATTGTTCTTGTTGACGGATTCATCCGGGGTTCCATATAATTGCGAAAATATTTCTTCAGGCGACAGGATTCCAAGAGCTAACATAAGAGTTTGGTCACGATAGTAACCCGACCGCCAGTCGCCATTTTGGAAAAAAAGCGATAGCACCAATTGAGGCAACTCTTTCCCATCACCAAAGATTCCGAATTTGGCTTTTCCCGAGAGGACCTCCTTTCGGCCGGTGATTGAAGCTTGTCGGCTAATGAATCCGGTTCGGTACAGATCAACAATGGTTTTATGATCAGGAAGGATATGCATAATGAGCTAAATAGGTAAGTTATTCAATGCAAAAATACGGAAAAAGGGGGATGGATGTAGGAATGGGTGATTTGTGTCATGTTTTTTTAGTGTAAATTTATTCACATAAAGTACTTTCATTAGAGTTTTCCAAATGAATTAAACCCCACCTCAATCGAAGTTCAGCAGAGAACAAGCTCAAAACAGGAAAACATGCCATTTTTGAATTATTTCATGAACATATGCCTCTTCTAAGAAATTTTCTTACCTTTGCAGCCCGTTTTGAACAAACAGGACTAACAACTTAAAAACAAACAAGATGGTACGACGTTATGAAACCGTTTTCATTATGACTCCCGTTTTGTCTGATGAACAGGCAAAGGAAACGGTACAGAAATTCAAAAAACTCCTCACGGACCGAGGAGCCGAAATCAAGCATGAAGAGGATTGGGGCCTTCGCAAACTGGCTTATCCTATTCAGAAAAAAACCACAGGGTTTTATCACCTGGTAGAATTTGAAGCACAAGGAAGTGTGGTTTCTGAATTGGAAGTAAATTTCAAACGCGACGAGCGCGTCATCCGCTTTCTTACTGTGTCACTTGACAAATACGGAATCGAATTTGTCGAAAAACGCAGAAAAATGAAAGCAGAAAAAGCCAAAGAAACACCCAAAACTGAAACCGAAGTTTAACCTCAATTCTTGAAAAATGGCACAACAAGGAAATGACATTCGCTATTTGACTCCGATCAATATCGAAACAAAAAAGAAGAAATACTGCCGGTTCAAAAAGGCACGAATCAGATACATTGATTATAAAGACGCAGAATTCCTCATCAAATTCGTCAACGATCAAGGTAAGATTCTTCCTCGCCGTATCACCGGAACATCTACCAAGTTTCAGAAAAAGATTTCACGGGCAATCAAACGCGCCCGCCATCTTGCTCTGCTGCCTTTTGTAACTGACCTATTAAAATAATCAGGAGGAAGTAAAATGGAAGTAATTCTCATACAAGACGTTAAAAATCTCGGCTACAAGGATGACATCGTGAAAGTCCGTCCTGGATATGGTCGCAATTTCCTCATTCCAAGAGGCCTTGCAACCGAAGCTACTCCTTCTGCCCGCAAAATGCTTGCTGAAAATCTTAAACAACGCGCTTTCAAAGAGGACAAAATTCGTAAAGAAGCCGAGACTCTTGCTGAAAAACTGAAAGACGTTAAATTGGTGATTAAAACCAAAGCAGCTGCAACTGGTAAAATTTATGGCAGTGTGAACAGCATCCAAGTTGCCGAAGCACTCAAAGACCAACACAATTTTGAAGTCGATCGCAAGAAAATTGACATTTCGAACGATGCAATCAAAGAAACCGGTTCTTATAAAGCCCGCGTTAACCTCTACAAAGATGTGAAGGCTGAAATTACTCTCGACGTTATCGCCGAAGAATAAACATTGTTATTGTACTTAGCCGACTGTTTCACAGTCGGCTTTTTTTTTGTCCAATCAATCATTTTTCATTGAATTAACGAGCTATATCATTGCTATCCCCTATTTTTGTCATTCAATTATAAACACAATGAAACATTTCTTTTGTTTAATATTGCTGGCTTTGGCCTTCCCCATCATCCTCAATGCTCAGTCAGATTCTGAAAGCACACGACAAAAAGGCATACGATCAGCCAGCAATAATATATATCTCAATGTCTTCGGACCAACCATCCCCGGCTCATTAAATTACGAGCGAATCTGGACAAAAAACGGCTTTCTCAACATTGGGACAAAAATTGGAGGTTTCTATATTGCATTTCCAAAAAAGCACGACATCACTTTGGCTAGTGGAACCTTCGAGTGTACATTCATCTTCGGTAAAAAAAGCAACCTGTTCGAAATGGGCTTTGGATGGGCCGGGTATTACGGAAGCTATTATTCTGACAGTGAAAGCAAATCGAAAATATACGCGGTTCCTACCAGCACATTCAGCATGCATTACCGCTATCAGAAGCCATCGGGTGGATTGTTCTTTCATGTTGGTTTCACCGGATCATCCATTCTTGCCTTCTTGTCAAATGATCCCGTTGAGACAGCCATCGGTAACGGCGTGGTATATGGCTTTAAGTTTCTTACAGGGGAGAAGCCTTCATTCAGTCTCGTTTCTGCTGGCATAGGCGTTTCTTTATAGCATCAAAAGAAACTTTCACTCAGCCTGATTTCGCTATCTTTGCCTATGCTTTCCCCTAATCAGATAAAACAATTTCGCGCCCTTCGCGATAAAGAATACCGCTTTTCGCAAGGCACTTTTGCTGCTGAAACACCAAAAGTGATTCTTGATTTAATCCGTTTCGGCTTTCAGCCTGTTTGTATCTATTCAACCAATGTCAACACTTTTTCACATGCAACAGGAGTTACCCAACATATCACTGAGAAAGAATTAGGGCGTCTCTCCTTTCTAAAACAACCCAATACTGCCTGCGCCATTTTTTCAATTCCACAGAAAAAACCATTCTCTCAAAAACCAATCACTTTAATTCTCGATGGGATCAATGATCCCGGAAACATGGGCACCATCATCCGGTCGGCACACTGGTTTGGTATAGAGACCATCGTATCCACTCCCAAGTGTGTGGACATATTCCATCCAAAAGTTGTACAAAGCACCATGGGAAGTCTGGCCGCCGTAGATGTTTACGAGATGAGTGTCGACCAAATCCGGCAATATTTCAGTCCTGACACATGCTTCTATGGGGCATTCATGGATGGCCACAACGTCCGTGATATTCAACTTTCACTACCCGCTGCATTGGTCATTGGGAGCGAAGCCCATGGAATAAGCGAACTGCAGCCTGTCATCAGCCAACGCATTTCAATATTTCCGGCCAATCCAGCCAACAAGCCCGAATCGCTCAATGCAGCCGTGGCTGCGTCTGTGATAATGTCAGTGCTTATAAAATAAAAAGGGGACGAGCATTGTGCTTATCCCCCTTTTCTGCATAATGACTAACCTATCGAGTAATCACCATTTTGCTGGTCATAACACTGCCATTTGCGCTAAGGCGAAGGGTGTACATACCTTCAGCCTGATCGGTCAGATCGAGTTGAATCATGCCATTTGAGAACACTTCGGTGCGGATAAGCTTACCGCTGAAATCAAACACCTCGGCTTTCACTTCATCGCTAGCAAAAGCAGGCATGCTCAGACTAAACATACCGTCAGAAGGATTTGGGAAAAGATTAAGTTCCCAGCCTGTTTCAGGAACAGCAGTGGGCACAAACGCTTTGTTCCACTGAACTTCCATCTCGTCTTCCCACTGCCCTGCCATTGACCAGAACATGGGATCGAGATTACTGCGGATTTTCGCTACTGAGTATACGACTATTGGATCAAAATGTCCGGGAATGTAGTAGTTGTAAAACTTACTCTCAATATTAAACTCCATACCCGAACCCAAATCCATCACATCATAGCTGGTCTGGGCTGTGCGAAGATAATTATTATACGTGGTGAAAACAGGGTTTGAAATCGATCCGCTTACCAGAACAAGTGTGCCGTAGGCATCCACTTCAATGTCCATACTGGTTGAGGTTGTGATTCCCCCACCTGCTGCTGAACCTGAGTAACCCGACACATTGGATGGGGTATTGTAGTCGACAGGAAAAGCAGCAATGGGCTTTTTCGGATTGTTAATCATGGTAATGGCCGGATTACCGGTTGGCATCAAATATGATCCTAACTCATAAAAACCCCCGGCTTCGTTCTGATAATACACATACGCAGGGCCATCGGCAGTTTCCATGTAAGTATACGTGGTTGCAGTCGGGAAACTTGAGCCCCCGGGTAAAAATGAATTAGGTACTCCGTAAACTCGATGGAATGCATTTGCCCCAGGCAATTGTGCATAAATTATTAAAGGAATGGTATCGGTCTGATTGCCTCCAAACTGAATGTCGTCCATATAGGTGTCATTCATGGCTTGTAATGCCTTCTGTAAAGTCCTGTCAATACTCAGACTGTCGTTGGCTGAAGTAGAGTCTGGATACGTTTGGGTTTGTGGAATCGAATACTCCTTTACGTCTGAACTGTCTCCGGGCTGCGGAAAATCCGCTGAAACAAGAGGCGTTGGGGTTTGAGCTTTACTCAGCATGATGCTGAGAAACAAAAAAGTCGAAAGTGTCAACAGTTTTTTCATTGTATTGTGTTTTATTTGGTGATAATAAATGGCAATGAGAGAGATTGATCCGAAATCTCCAAAATCATGTTATAACCGCCTGGAGCGATTTGTAAATCAGGAAAGGATTCAAGCAACAAGCCAGGCTGAATTTCAATTGTGGTTTCATAAAGCAGCTTGCCGCTTACATCGGTCAGCTTCATTCGGGCATTTGCGCTTACTGCACTGCTAAAAAGGATGCTGATTTGTCCACATGCAATAGCTGGATTAGGGTACAGTTTCACCACCCTAATTTCATTTTGATTCTCGCTAAATTGTAGATTCTTTTCAAGATAAACAGCATCCGTGTAGGACATTGTTCCGTCAAAATCAACCTGCTTCAGACGGTAATAATAGCCCTCTCCAGGCTCATACATCAGATCTTCATCAATCCATGAGTATGTGTGTGCTATGTTCGTGTTTCCCGAGCCGCTGATGTATCCCACATCAAGAAATACACCGCCTGAATTCATTTTCTGAACAAAAAATCCCATGTTATTGGTCTCGCTGGCAGTAACCCATTGCACCACACCATCCTCATTCATCCAGAATGCCTTCAACGCCAGCAACTCAACTGGAAGTGGATTGCATGTCGATTCAAGGTACTGCGATGCCCCATCGTTTATGCCTCCAGCAAATATCATTTCAGAAGAACAATCTGCATTAAACTGGCTCACTGATGAGCCATCAAAAAATCCTCCATTCCAAACCGAATCCGGATCACACATACCTGCAAGCAAATCCATGGATGAACCATCGAAAAAACCTCCCAACCAGGCGGAATCAGGATCGCACATGCCTGATAAAAACGCTATGGCTCCTCCGTCAAAATATCCACCACTCCATGCTGAATCTGGCAAACAATCGCCTGGCTTGAAGGCCACCGATTCACCGTCGAAAAATCCACCAATCCAGGCTGAATCAGGTGGACAGGCAGAAGCTGATTCAACGATAGCCGAGCCATCATAATAACCTCCATTCCACACAGAATCAGGCAAACACATGGCTGCAATAAACGATGTATCAGCCCCGTCATAAAACCCACCCTTGTAAATATCTTCATATTTCACGAAAAAGGTATCGCTAACCACGGTTGTACAGGCTCCGTTGATCAATTCAAGCTCAACAATGTTCAGCCCCAGATCCAATGGTCCGTACACCACGCCCGAAGGATTTGTATCGTTCGAAAAAGTGCCATTCGATAAATCCCAGTTCCAGATAGCCGGTGGGACGCTGATGATATTTCCCGGATTGCTGTAGAAATTCACTGCACCACCTGCAGATACATAATATCCGTTTTGAGGAGGATCGCGCGTGATAAAGGCCGATGGCACCGGATAAACCGGCACGCCAATCACAATGGTATCCTGCAGGCCATTGATGGTGTTTGTCACTATCAGCATTACCTGATACATCACTGTATCGGCTGTAGGTGGTACCGGATATAACCAGCAGGGGTTCTCAAGATTCGAAGTGTCGTTGCTCAGCAACAATTCGCCAAAATCCCAGTGATACGAAATGCTGTCGCCCTGTGTTGACTGATTCACAAAACAAATCGAATCGCCTGCACAGCCATTGTTGATTGTGAAATTTGCCACAGGGGCCACCGGATTAAATGGCTCGCAACTCTGATTGGGAGCTGAATCGGCCTGTACAGTCAACGTAAGCGTTCCGGTAGCGTTGGCTGGAGAAACCACCTGAACATAATAATCGTTGCTGTCGGTAGCCATGCAGTTCAGTGTAAATTCTGTCAAAGCATCACTGTTACATGGACCGGCAGTCATCGAATTGCATGTGCCATATAAAATCCTGTAGCGAATTTGCGAAGGCAACGCCGTTGTACTCTCAGCTAGCTGGAACGATAAATCAACATTCAGACTCATGTTTAGATTAACTTTGAACCAGGTTGATTTATATCCGGTCGGGCCAAAAAGACAGCCCATGGCTGAACCATCTTCGCCATATGCTTCGCCAATCGAGTGACAATTAATCAATACTGAATTAGATGCCGTTCCAGGTCCAGTCAGGCTGATGGGTACAGGATTGGTGCAAAGGTCACCAAACTCATCAATCAGCCAGATGGTAGGCTTCACCATCTCAATGGTATAACTGCACCCTGTCAGCATAATATAATAGGTGCCGGGATTCAGACACGATTCGCCCCATGTCTGACCTGCAGCGGTTACATTGCTGCGCGAAACCAACTGCAAGCCGGCCGAAGTACTGTCGCCCGGAATAATCTCGCGGAAGAGCATCATTTCATTGGCATTATGCGTGGTTGTTACTCCGTCGATGGTGTAATTGATGCGCAGTCGGCCTGAAATGGCCGAAGTAAACTTGTACCAAAGAGTTCGCGTGCCACAGGTGTTCTGATCAGGAGTATCTTTTGTGGCACAGGCAAAACTGGCCGAGTCGCCTGAATAGGTACCTGCCGTCAGTGATACTGGCGTATAGGGCGGATTGATCTGATGCAGGCCATTTATGACATTGGCCTGACTGTAATGGTCATACCGCAATGGAGTAACCGGAACGGGATCGAACCGCACGCCAAGATCGAGTTGATTATTCACCATTACGCCTGCATGTTCATCCACCACCACATAATACCGCTGTTTGATGGCCGGATCGCAAGGACTGATCGGGAAACTGATGGTTGCAAGGTTTCCAGCGCAGCCATACCAGTCAAATGTTGAATTATTTAATACATACGTCAAGCCCGAAGCGATGGTACTATCAAGTTCACCGCTGCCGGCCAGCGATGAAAAGGGCAATGCTCCATTCACGTTACTGCGGTAAATGGTAAACGGCAATACTGTGCCTGTCTTACCCGGTGTGCGGTTGGTCAGCGTAACATACACTCTGCCCGGACCATCCACAACAAAGGTGTACCAAAGATTTCGGCGAACAGGCCGGTTGGTTGTTCCCAGCGTGTCATACACACTTTCATCCACTGTAACAGGATACAACACCGACGTATTGGGACCCGTATATGGAAACAACCCATTCCAACACAGATTCTGAGGGTCGCTCAAGCCCGGATCAGACACGTTGGCGCCGGTGGTACAGGAGATAAAATCGTCGGAAGGTCGTCGGGCTGCATCAAGCGGATTCACATCACCGAGGCGTCCGTAGTAATAAGTGGAATCATCAGGAATAGAATCAAAATCATACGCTGCCAGCGCATGATCGAAACGCGAATAGGTTACAGTATCTACATACAAAGAAGGTCGCATGGTGGTATTGATGTGACTGTTGTTGGCAAAAACCACCAGCGTATAACTGCCCGGCTGCAGCCTGCACAACTCAATCTTTCCGGTCCATGTCCACCATGAACGCTCGTAATGCGAAATATCGGTCCGCACGATGCAGGGTTGTACCGGATTCACACTCATCATCAGCACACTGTCAGTCCGAACATCGAAAGGATATACCCGCGAAATCATGGATGAAGGAATGCCTGTGATGCTGACAAATGATTCCTTGGTAATGTCGAATACAAAATAACTTACCCGGTTATAATTGCTCGGACAAGCTACCACAGGATGTGCCGTAAATGGCGTGTCAGGAATACAATTGTAACGATCGGTTCCAAAATTGTATGTTCTGCTGCGATTCGGATAGGTATTGGTTCCTGCATTCGGTCCAAAATCGGTGATACCGGCATAATATGCTTTGTTCGGTCTGTTGTATAAAGGAGGATTCAGCGGCGCTGTTGTCCAAATGCTGATGTTGTTCGACTGCCCGATATGTCCTCCGGTGTAGGTTGGTCCAGCGTAAATGCCTCCATAACCATAGGTAACCACTGTGTACCATCCTGGTTGCAAAGGGCGGCAAACATCGCTGTAGAAACTTCCGCGGCAACCCAGATCGCCATATCCGTCAATATCATAGCTTAACGTGGCGGCACCGTCCGAAATGCGGCCTTCGAACAAACGAAAAGTGCCCGACGATGTTGAAATGTTTACAATCAGAGGCTGACTGATGTAAAACTGCCGGTATATCTGTTTGGTATATCCACTGCATGGTGTCCTTCCGTCAATGGTTAACGGATTATCAATGCAGGAAAAATAATCAAGTGTACCGCTCACTGTGCCAGACTGAATTCCCGCAGTCACATCACCCATGTTATTGGGTGCAGCCGGATTGTAAAACTGTGTATATATTTTATCAAATCTGAACCATGGACGATCGTAGCGGCCCACATCGGTGGAGTCGCCATACGAAACCAGCGTATAAACACCCGGGACTACACAAATACGGGGATTCGTCCAATACAAATCGGTGCATCCGGTCATTTCGGTCATGCCCGTGATGGTTTGCGGATATGAATATGCGCCTTGCGCGGTTGCCAATGCTGATGCATTTCCGGCAAAAAACTTATACAGGAAATAATAATTCCCGCCGCCAATGGTTAAAATGCCCACCGTGTCGATCACGATCTCGCGGTAAATGGCTTTTCGGCTGGCAAGACCTCCGTTTGAACAAATGGTTCCTGCAGGTAAAACGGTATTTGGACAGCCAAAGTAGGCAGTATCACCAAAAACCTGAACACCATTGGGTAATGGATTCCAGTTATTCACTGAATCAATTCTTCCGGAAGAGGTGAGCTGATAATGATTCACAATATTTACCTCAGTAACCTGAATGCTCAGATCGGCTGCAATGCCAAGGTTATTATAAAATGTGCTAGTGATATTGCCGGCAGTATCTAATTTCCCGAGCATTTGAAACGAATAAGTGCCGGCAGGTAAACACGGATATGTGATATCTGAATTGGCGAACTGCCATAAAGGTGTAAGATTGCAGTTGCTGCCAACATTACCCGCAAAAAGCTGCTTGCCCAGGTTTCCGCTGGTGACAAACCTCACATTGGCTGCTGCAGCAATGGTGAAGGTGTACCATGTGCTGCTGTTGTAGTTGTATCCGCCAAAACTCACTGTTCCTGAAGCGGGATTCACCGTGCCGCAAGGATGGTCGGCAATAAAGGCATCGCATGACAAAGTATCATGACCATAGGTCCAGGTGCCTGCCGCCGACGAAGGAAGCACCCCAAGCTGAGTGAAAGGATCAATGGCAGAAGGGTCAGGCGAATGCGTATTTCCGCTGCCACGTTCATACCAGATAAACTCAACGGTATTGGAATAATCTTTATGGTAAAAAACCTGTAGCGAATAGGTTGTATTAGGCTGCAATAAACACAACCAGGTTAATCCGGCGTAGTTATACTGCCCGACAGGATGAAGCACACCACACCCATCGATGAGGGTAAGCGAACCAATTGGGGTAACACGTGCATCGCCCTGATAAAGATTGAATCCGACATTCAGATTTCCGGTGTACATGCTGCCCGGCTCGCGCAATTGCCAGCGAACCATATCGACAAACTGATCAGTGGTGAAAACATGCCAGGTGCTTTGTGTATATTCCTGATAATTGGCACCCAGATTCGGACAAGTTTCCGCGGCATTTTCAATGGTCTGACAGCCCACGTCAAAAGAATAGGTATGCCAACCGCCTGCCAGTGTGCCCATGTTTTGTGCTGCAGCAGGACGGTCGTATGCATTCAGCACCATGGGCTCATCAACCGTAAGCTTGAGAAAAATACTGTCGTTGGCATTGGCTTTTGCACTTACTTGAACTAGGTAATCGCCCGGAAGCAAACAGGGATTATAACTTGAACCGAATTTATTAAGCGGAGTAAGTTTTGCTCCGGGAATATGGGTCAGCGCTGGCAGACACGATCCGGTATAGAATACCGTAAAGCCAGCTGCATCTTCGGGCAAGCCGTTTCCGGGCTGCGTTAATTCAAGATCGATGGAACGAGCTGTTGGCAAATGAAATCTGAACCAAACTGTTTTTTTATCGGTACCTGCCGAAACCTGCACGTTGTGAAACACCTCGCCAATTTGCAGTGTTGAGCTGGTCAGATCGATGGTGTCGCTGTTATATATTCCTAATCCATATCCACTCAAAGGAATGCTGATCACCGAGGCATTGGCACAGGCATCATTTACAGGTTGCGCATAGCTGTTCTGCATGGACAGAATCAACAGTCCGCTGAGCCAGAAAATATGTTTGTGCAATTGCCGCATGATCAGAAAAAAATCATCTTACCCCACGTCCGCCATAATCGTAGCCACGCGAAGTATAATCGGTTACATTGCGGTTATTTCGGTCACTGACCCTGCATCGGTCCTGATTATCATGATAGAAACCTCCACGTGGAATAAAATATGTTCCGGCAGCTGGCCAGCCGGTCGTGTTGTACATGCCTGTACCGTTTAGCTGCCCGTCACCCCAAATGCCTGTGTAAGCTGATGTCGTTGCAGGGTTACCGTTGTTGGTGTTAATCTGAACGCATAATTCCTTTGCATTACCGCTAAGTTCCATTACACCATAATACGAACCTCCGGTTGCTTCCCGGCTGAGGGTGTTGTCGCGTGCAAATATGCCCACTTCGAGCACACCATAGCCATTGGCGCCAAAAACGCCACCATGACAATAATAGTCAGCTCCGTAACAATGAAGGTTTGCTGCGCTATCTGAACAAAGCTCTGTCCCCGTTCCGGTGGTGGTCACATTTCGGGCTTCAATAAAAGTAGTATTTCCCCATGCATATTCACCGGGAACAAAATCTTTCGGACCACGACTAGCCTTTTCATATTCCAGTTCCGACATTGGCCGCAAAGCAGCCCAGTCGAGATAGGAAAGCAAATCGTTGTAGGATAAATAAATCATCGCACGATTTGTATGAGGAGTCTGATACGTGCCACTCAGATAAATCTGATACTGATATGAATTGTAAATATAGGCACGGTTCAATGCGGCCCCCGGATCAATGGTGTTCAAAAAATCACAGTATTGACCTTGGGTTAGTTCGTACTTCATCAAATAAAACTCATCATATCCCTTAGGGAAAGTGCTATTAAGGGTTACCGGGTAATTATAGTAACCGTAATCGAGCATGTCGGCCGAATTTTCAGCAGTGAAAATGTAGGGGATATAGCCATATACTGTCCCATAACCAGTGCCATGCTGAAACAACACGGCGCTGCTCACTCCATCACCTGCATAAAACCTCCCGGAAGTGATCTGAACCATTTCGATTGCAAAAACCTTAATATCGTATTCAGCAGCGGGATCCAAGACAATGCCATCGGAAGCTCCGACTACCTTTAAAGTCAGGGATTGAGGCGAGATATCGCCATGACCTACGGACGCTCTTTTGACAAGTACACCGGTATTATGATTTCCAGGGGTGCCAAATCGATCGTTCGCCGAAATAGAACGCGCATAAGTTACGTCGGGGCCAAAGGTATGATCGGCCATGCTGGTACTCAGCAATGCGTGATGCCATTGTCCTCCCATCCCGCACTCCCGATATTTGACAAAAACCCAAACCGCATCATGATTTTTGGGAATGGCTGTAAAATTCCAGCTGTTTTCCCACGAAAGCTGAAACTGAATTAAATCACGTCCAGCACCGGTTCTGGTCACATTGCTCACCTGCACATTGTTTGCCGATGCAATCACCGACAAAAACACCATTAAAAATAATCCTGCAGTTTTCTTTCTTATCATGGATTTGATTTTTTCGTAGTTTATCGACATCCCCGTCCGCCACGGTACACATCTCTTCCTGTGTAGCTTGCAGCACCGTTGTTGATATAATACCTGTCGCTTACTCTTGCTCTATATTCATCGTGTGACCAGGATCCACCTTTTATCACAAAAGGCTCACCGCCTCCCCACAAGGAGGCATTATACTCTCCCGCTGCCGTTAAAACTCCATCGCCCCAAATTCCGATATAGGTTGAAGGCGTCGATGGATTCGAATTATTGGCATTTACCTGAACGCAAGATTCCTGCACATTTCCGCTCATCTCCATCACTCCGTAATATGTGGCTCCGGTGCCTGTGCGCGAAAGGGTGGTATCGCGGGCAAAAATTCCTGCTTCAAGCGGGCCATAGTTGCTAGCTCCAAAAGCTCCACCGTGACAATAATAATCTGAACCGTAATAATGAAGATTGGCAGCACTATCAGAACATATTTCCGTGCCACTAAGGGCTCCAGTAACATTTCTGGCCTGAATAAATCCTGTACCTCCCCAAGCCAATTCCCCTGGAACAAAATCAAGAGGACCGCGGCAAATTTTCTCAAATTCCGTTTCAGTCATTGGCCTTAATGCTGCCCAATCCAGATATGACAACAAATCGGTATAAGACATATTCGTCATGGCTCTGTTTGGATAAACCGACGAATATACTCCCCCGGAAAGCTGGATGTTGTACATGTAGCCATTGTAGATATAAGCCCTGTTCAGGGCATTTGCGGCTGAAATACAGTTTAGAAAATCGCAATACTGTCCCTGGGTGATTTCATACTTCATGGAATAGAATGCACCA
>CAZLHV010000029.1:0-4467 GCA_964559205.1 uncultured Bacteroidaceae bacterium | reverse complement strand
AGACTTTAGGAAATCCAATTTTAAAAGTCAAGTTATATCCGCTTTGACCCGTGGCAAGTGTTACCTGAGCTTCAGATGTAAAACGAAATGGCAGACACGGATTTGTTCCGCTGGAAAATAAATAGTAGTATGTATTGGCATGACCATCACCCACATAAAAACTCTCCTCGGGAATATATACCATTTCTATTCCAATGACTTTAATATCATACTCGGCCGAATCGGCCATCATGGTTCCATCGGTGCTACCGACCACCTGCAGTTGAACACTTTCGCCTGTCACATCACCAATGCCAAAAGTGCTCCTTCGTATCATGATTCCCGTGTTGTGATTGCCCGGCACTCCAAGACGGTCGTTCAGACTAACGGGTGTTGCCCAGGTAATTCCAGGCGAGAAACTGTGCTGAGCCATCACCGTGCTAAGTCTGGCATGATGCCAGCTTCCTCCAGCTCCGCATTCCCTGAATTTTACCACCAGCCAAACGGCATCGTGGTTGCGGGGGATTCCGGCAACATTCCAGCTGTTCTCCCAGCTCACTGAGGCGGAAATCACGTCGCGGTTCACCCCGGTTCTTGTTACATTGCTGACTATCAAATTGTTTGAATGGCCGGCATCAGCAAGAGCAATCAAAAACCCAACAACAACAATCAATGTGCGCATAAATGGTTATTCGATGATGTAAAATTAACAATTGCTTGAATCTTAATCAAGCATTTATTGTATCTATTCATGAATCAGGTCAGCAGAGAGTACATTTTCTTCCTTTTTCCGGAATAGCACACATAACAAGCAGTTATCACAGCACAAAGAAATGAAAATAAAAAAATGATTTACAGATGCTTATAAATATCCCAATGGTTACAAGAGTTCTTTTGCAAAAAAAACACATCCTGCTCGTTACTTTTTCGTATTCACACTTGTCTGAATTAAAAAACGTAAAAGGATGAAAAAAAATCATGTGGAAGAGATCATTGTTAAGGAAACAAGCAGCGAGATTTTACTTCAGCGTCTTGATCAACGTTTTCTTTCGGGCAGTCTTTCGAAAACAGATTTTGTACTCTGGAAGAAAGTGTTGGAAACATCCTCTTTCGAAGAATCGACTCCAGCCTCTGGCCTTCGCGCACAAAGAACATTGCCCCGAAAACGTGTTAAAACAAAATAGATGTTTTTCTATCAGTGAATTTGCTCTTTCAAAAAATGGCTTGGAGGAAAGCCGGTCACTTTTTTAAATGCATTGTTAAAAGCAGATCGGCTTCTGAACCCTACCATGCCGGCAATGCCTTCCAGTGATAATTTCTGGTACTCGGGCTTCCTCATCATTTCAAGTGCTGCATTTACCCGATATTCGTTGACGAAATTATAAAAGTTTCGACTTAGCTTTTCATTGATTACCTGACTGATGTATTTGTAATTGGTGTTCAACTGCGAAGCAACGTCGCTGATGGTTAAATCCGGATCACTGAACAACTCAGGGTTCTTCATTAACTCAAGTAGATTCTGGAGCAACTGATTCTTCTGCTCGTCGGAAAGGCTCGACCCTGAATATTTCTCTTCATGATTCATGTCATTTTCAACAGACAAATCAACCGATTCGTCCTTCACGGATTCAATCATGATTGGTTCTTCATTCGCAATGGGCAATGTGGCTTTTCGAAGCTTCACCAAATAAATGTCGGTTTGTTTGATTCCAAAATATCCAAGAAAATTAATAAATAGAATCATAATCATGAAGTAAATCTCCTTTGTGGAGTTGAAAATAGGAGTAAAATAAACAATGGCATCAAAAAGCGAAAACACTGCATAAATCACCATGAAAACCCAGAGCCAATTGAGCGAGATGTTTTCGGTATAGCTGAAATAATGGGCTAACTTGCGCTTATGGCGTATGAGCATAATCACCATCAAAATGGTGTAAACAATAAACTGAAGATAGTAAACCGAAATGGCAATATAAATCGATGACAATCCCGTGTAATACCAAATCAGATCAGGAAATGATTGAATGCCCGCCTCGGTCTGTTCCTTTGTAAGTTCCGGCGCCATATTCCAAATGGTACCGATGATAGCAAACAGCAGCATGGTAAGCGCCGGAAGAAAATGAAGCCATTGTCTGGCTGTCATCCTGAAATTCTCGCTCGTCAGTGTTTTTACATATAAATAATAGAAGGGATTTAGTGAAATGAACAAGGGTACAATTAATACATGCGTAAAACCTTCAATTCCAAGAGGTCCGGTAAGAAAGTTGGCATTTACAAAAAAATAGAGCGTGATCAATGCCATGTAGTATCCCAAAACCCGATGAGGCCTGCTGAACATTCCCCGATACGTAAACAGCTGAACAGCAAACAGAACCGGCTGAATGATCAGAACGAAATGAAGATATGAACTCAATGATTCCACAATACATTACATTTGCACGTAAAATTAATAAAATTCCTGAATCAAGCTGCATTTTCAGACATGACAGAAATCATGACAACAAATCTGGGCTTTCCGCTCATATGCATTAAATCCAAACAGAGCATATCGCATCTGGTGGTGCATTTCAATTCCGGCTCATCTTCCGATCCCGATCTGCTGCACGGGGCTGCCCACATGACTGAACACATGTTGTTCAAAGGCACAAAAAAAAGGAATTATCTAAACCTCATTTGCGGTATTGAGCATCTGGGAGCTGATATCAATGCATATACAACAAAGGAAAACACCGTGTTGCATGTTTCTTTCGCCGAAGAATTTCTTCCACAAATGGTCGAAGTCATCGCCGATATTGTATACAATTCTGAATTCAGTGAGCCGGAACTTAAAAAGGAGAAGCAGGTGATTGCCGACGAGATTCGTTCGTATAGAGATACTCCAGCCGAGTTTATTTACGATGAGTTTGAAAAACTGATGTTCAGAAACTCCTCTCTCAGTCACCCTATTTTAGGATCTGTGGCTTCAGTCAACAGAATGTCTGGGGAATCAATTGGTCAGTTTTACAAAAAATCGTTTGGTGATTTCCACCTGCTGATAGCCAGCAGAAAAAAAACAGACGAAATTGCAAGCACAGTAAATCGATATTTTCGAAAACGTGTAAATAAGCGAACACCAAACGTCCCTGACAACCTGTTTCAGGTAAATGGGCCAAAAATCAAGCGCCTGAAAGACGATGTGAGTCAATCACATGTGATTCTTGGATGTGCTGCCCCTGGCTTCGACTCAGCACTTCAGCTTCCTGCTTTTTTACTCGCATCATTCCTCGGAGGAAACGCAATGAGCTCAAAGCTTAATCTCGAGCTGCGTGAAAAAAAAGGACTGACCTATTCTGTAGAGACTGCAGTTCAAAGTTACAGAAATGCAGGATTGTTTTATACTTATTTCACCTGCGATCAAAGAAAAGTTGAACAATCGATGTCGATCATCGAAAAAATTCTTAGTGAATATCGTAAAAATGGAATCAGCAAAGGCGAATTCGATACGCTTATTCGCATGACGATAAGTCAGTACAAAATGTTCTTTGAACACACTCTCAACCTCGCACTGCATCAGGCAAAGCATTTTCAATATCATCACACTGTCGAAGAACCTCAACAAATTCTGAAACAAGTCAGCGCTGTCCGCCTGCAAGACATTAATCAATTGGCCAATTCGCTTCTCCATACAGAAAAATACAGTAAAATCCTGATCGAAAAAGAATGAGTCATCTCCAATCAGACATGGAAGCTTTCTGTCTTAAGTTTAGTAAAAAGACAGATATTTCCCTACAGCAGGTTTACAGGGACACCTGGGTAAATGTGCTTTACCCTCAGATGCTGACCAATGAGCTACAGGGACATATTCTAACAATGCTTTCGAAAACAATTCAACCTGATTCTATTCTTGAAATAGGAACATTCACAGCCTATTCGGCGATTTGCCTTGCACAAGGACTTGCACCTGGAGGAATGATGATATCGATAGAAATCAATACGGAACTCGAAAGCCGTATTGCCAGAAACCTTCAGGATGCCGGGTTGAGTGAGCAGGTGCATGTGATATTTTCTGATGCCTGCGAAATGCTGTTATCGAATGACACACGTATTTGCGGACCATTCAATCTAATGTATATCGACGCCGACAAGGCATCGTATCCAATCTACCTGAAGGAATGCTATGAAAGACTTGCAACAGGAGGATTATTACTCGCCGACAACGTATTCTGGGGAGGGAAATCTTTCAGTGTAACAAACCAATCCAACAGAGAGACCGATGGTGTAAAGAATTTTCTGACACTTGCGCAACAGCTTGAATGGCAGCACCACGCTATTATTCCTGTCGGGGATGGTCTTTTTATGGGGTTGAAATAATTCACCTGTTAAGAAAAAAAAACCCTGCTCTGAGGCAGGGTTTTCGTTCAATTCGATCCTAACTATTTGGTTTTTGCAACCGGAGCTTTCTTTGCAGGAGCGGCTTTTTTCACAGCAGCTTTCTTTGCAGGAGCGGCT
>CAZLHV010000028.1:13193-23957 GCA_964559205.1 uncultured Bacteroidaceae bacterium | reverse complement strand
GAAACCAATGCCGTAATCAAGGCCAAGCAGGCCAAACATAGGCAGAAATATTCTAACACCAAGACCAGCAGAGCGACGTACGCTGAAGGGATCAAATTCACTGAATTTGAGCCAGGTATTTCCGCCTTCGAGAAAACTCAACAGGTAAATGGTTGCCATTGGATTGGTTGAAAGCGGGTAGCGTAGCTCGAGGGTGTATTTACTGTAAATTGTTCCGCCAACCATCGCACCTGACCCATCTCGAGGGGTCAACACAGAGTTGCCATATCCACGCATTCCGATAATTTCACGGCCATCAAGTGCAAAGCCTGAAAGTCCGTCTCCTCCCAAATAAAATCTTTCAAAGGGCGATAAACCAACACTTGGGTCATACATACCCAGGAACCCAAATTTGGTTCGCGCCATGAATACCAAATTCCCTGCCAGTTTGTTGTATGATGTGATGTTGAATTTCCACTTGTGATACTCTAACCAGCTGTATTTCTGCTGATCGGTGAGCGTTGAATAATCCTTGCCATTGAGTAAAGAATATGGAGGTGTGGCGGTGACAGACAATGAGATTTCGGAACCAGATTTCGGAAAAGTTGGATCAAATACTGAATTCCGGCTCAGATTAATCCCAATGTTGAAATTGTTGGAATTGCCAGAAGTAAATGAATAGGATGAAAAATAATCGTCAAGACTGTAGTGCTGATAAGACAGATTGTAGTAAACCGAAAAGAAATCATCGGGCCATTTCAGACGTTTTCCAAGGCCAACAGAGACACCGGTGATTTGTATTTCCTCGCGTTCAAGCAATGTTCCATATTCATTATATGTGCCATCGAGACGTTTTGCGATGCCATTGGTTTGAACCGATCTGTATAATGCCACGCTAAATGCATTTGGTTTCTTTCCTCCAAGCCAGGGTTCGGTGAACGATAAATTGTAGGACTGATAATACAAACCGTTTGATTGAGCCCTGATACTAAGTTTCTGACCATCGCCGGTTGGCAGCGGCCGGTAGCTTTCACCGTTGAAAATATTTCGCAGCGAAAAATTATTGAATGAAACCCCCAGGGTACCCACTAAACGTCCAAGGCCCCAACCACCCGACAACTCGAGCTGGTCGGTTGAAGTCTCCTCGACTACATACTCAATGTCAACCGTGCCATCAGCAGGGTTTGGTTTAGGGTTGACCCCAAGCTTTTCGTTGTTAAAATAACGCAACTGAGCCAACTCGCGCTGTGTTCGGATGATATCGGAACGGTTGAACAGTTGACCAGGCTTTGTCCGGATTTCGCGCAGGATCACATGATCATTGGTTCGTGTATTCCCAACCACGGTAACCTTATTAATGGTTGCCTGCTTGCCTTCGTAAATCTGAAGCTCGAGATTGATGGTGTCACCAACCACACTCTTTTCGATCGGTGTCACGGAAAAAAACAAGTAGCCGTCGTCCATGTAAAGCGAAGAAACATCACGGCCATTGAGGTTCATAAAAAGGTTGCTTTCAAGAAGTTTCTGGTTATACACATCGCCGCGCTGAACGCGAAGAATTTCGTTGAGCTGCTTATCGGTATATTTCTTATTGCCTACCCACGAAATATCACCGAAATAGTATTTCCGGCCTTCTTCTAAATTGAGTTTCAGTTCGAGATGCTTGGGGCTGCTGAACCAAACAGAATCGGAAAGGATGGCTGCATCGCGGTAGCCCATTTCCTTGTAGCGCTCCAGAACAGCAGCTTTGTCCTTTTCAAACTCACCAGGAATATATTTCGATGCCTTAAAAATACGGTACAATTTCTTCTCTTTTGTTTCCTTCATTGACCGCTTCACGGTTTTATCCTCAACAAACTCATTGCCATCCACCAGAATTTTTCCGATTTTTACCTTTTTCCCCCGGTTGATATTAAATTCGAGAATCACTGAATTGCTTGCCAGGGTGTCGATTCTCTGTACCACATCGACAGTTGCACTGTAATAACCCTTATCGATAAAGTGGTTTCGGATAATGCGTTTGGTGTTGAGCAAAGTGTGCTGTGATACCACATCACCGCGAACAAGTTTGATTTTCTCACGAATGTTGTCGGCTTCGCTGCGGTTCACTCCGACAATGGCAAAACGTGAGAGGCGCGGCCGGTCTTTGAGGTAGATGTCGAGATAAACAAAGTTTCCCTGTACAGCAGTTACATTGACTGCCACTTCTTCAAACAAGCCATTGCTGTAAATTTTCTCAACAGCACTGCTGATTTCGTCACCAGGAATTTTTATGGTTTGACCGATTCTAAGTCCTGAAACAGCAATCACGTTATCGGGACTGGCGGAAAAATCACCGCTCACAGTGATTCCGGCAATTTCAAACGAGCGGGGATTGCGGTAATCAACGCCAATAATTTTTTCCTTATCATTCTGTGCATGAAGCACGTTAGTCAGGAATAATGAGAAAATGAGTAGTGTGAAATATCGAAACATGATCAGATCGTATTATCGTTTTTTTGAGGAATTTGTTCGCCTGTTAGTCCAAAGCGACGTTCGCGATTTGCATAAGAATGAAGTGCTTTTAAAAACTCTTCTTCAGAGAAATCGGGCCACGTAACCGGAGTAAAATAGAGTTCGGCATAGGCGAGTTGCCAAAGCAAGAAATTCGAAATCCGCTGCTCACCTGATGTTCGGATCAACAAGTCAGGATCAGGTATTCCAGCGGTGTACAGATGATCGGAGAACAACTTCTCATCGATGGCATCTGGATGAAGATTTTGATTGATCATTTGCCTGCCCAATGATTTTACCGCATTGAGAATTTCGTTACGTGATCCGTAATTAAGGGCAATAATGAGGTGAAGTCCTTTATTTTCGGCAGTAAACTGCATTGAATTCTTCAGCGTATCCTGAGCTTTTGTGTCAAGACGGCTTAAGTCGCCAATTGCCGAAAGGCGCACATGATTGTCATGCAGCTCTTTGGTTTCGCGGTCAAGCATAAACACCAGCAGATTCATGATGGCTTCGACTTCCTGAGCAGGTCTGTTCCAGTTTTCGGTAGAAAAAGCATAGAGGGTCAGGTATTTCACACCGGCTTTGGCTGCAGCTTTGACAATTGTTTTAACAGTTTCAGCGCCCTGGCGGTGTCCTTCTGTTCGGTCGAGACCTCTGGCTTTTGCCCAGCGTCCGTTGCCGTCCATAATCACAGCAACATGTGCAGGGATATCAGATAAATGGGAAACGTTATGGGATGAGTTCATTCAGAAAGAAGCTGGTGGTTGACTTTTTAGCATTCGGAAATAGTCCTTGATATAGCTGTCGCGCCGACGCACGGCACCGGGACAATGGTCGGACTTGTCTTTAAACTTGAAGGTAAGAGTTAATCCTGCAAACGAGTACCAGTCGTCGGTTGACGGATTACCGCGTTGGTAACCTGTTCGTTCGGCGGCATCGACAGAAGGGTCTGCCAAGGCAGCAGCAGCGGGAGTATTCTGAGAGGACAGAACAGCAGGATCGGCATAGGTAGTTGAAACATCATCGATGTAGTCGGTAAAGGTTTTTCGAAGGCCCCATTCGGCGCCAAGAACGATGGCATTTCCAATACTAAATTTTATTCCAAGTCCAAACGGGATGCTGATTCCTGCAAGCGAATAGGGTTCACGCGAGGGATATGCTGTTGTGCCCTGACCCTCAGTGCCGAGGGTCTGAAGGTTGTACCAATCGCCATTCCAGAAACCCTGAGGTTTGAATTTGTAAAACGAAATGCCTCCAAACAGATAAGGAGTATACCAATGCTTGTCGGAACCAATGGTAAACTTTTGGTAGGACAATTCGAACTGAGAGCCAAACTCCATCAATGGGGAACGAAAATGCAGATTTCTGTTTTCGTTGTAACGCACCACGCTATCGGCACCCTGCAAAGAGCCAAAAAGGGCATGTACGCGAATGGCCATTCGTGGATTGATATTATAGCGGTACAACAGGCCACCGGCTGGTTTTGACTGGGCAAAATGGGTATATGGGTTTAAATCACCTACATAGTAGGTTGCACCCGCCATGACGCCCAGTTCATGTTGCTGGGCAAATCCTCCTGAACTTAAGGCCAGAACTGATATTACAAATGCAAGTCTTTTCATTTCTGGTGGAATAACGACAATGTCGGGCAAATAGTATATAAACAAGCTACCCATTCGATCATTGAATGGGTAGGTGCAAAATTATTAAAAAACGGTGAAACGATAGCAGTCAAGATCAGAATTTAGGAATTGCAAAGCCGCCACGCGGTATTTTATAGTAGAATGTGAGCTCGGCAAACATGTAAGAATCACGGTCGGTAGGATCGCCACGCTGCTCGCCGGCAAGGGTTTGGGTTGGCTCCAATCCAAGAGAAGGATCGGCCATATAAGCAGCAATATCGCCTTTTTCGTCTCTGATCTCTGCATTGTCGAAATAGGTGGTGCTTACGTCGTCGATATAATCGGTGAAGGTCTTGCGAAGGCCATACTCAAGTCCAATGGACCATTCCCTGCTGATGGCATATTTAAAACCAATGCCCATAGGAATAACCGGCTGCAGACGATGATATGGTTTACGTGTTTCGACAAGGCCCTGACCTTCGGTACTTAGAGGTTTGAGGTTCACCCAAGAGCCATCCATGTATTGTCCTTGCGGATTGAACCAAAAGAGGCCAACACCCACAAAAAGATAGGACTCGATGTTGATATTACGCCAGCCCTGTACACCACGAAGCCGGTATCTGGCTCCTTCACGCTGACGGGTGAGCATATATTCAAACTGACCGTTGAGCTCAACAATAGGAGTACGGAAATTCAGGTTTCGGTTTCTACGGATGAACTCTTCGGTGTTTGCGTCGCTTCCGTTCAGATAAGCAATGTGCAACATGCCTTTGACGCAGTGCTGCTTGCCAGTACGATAACGGTAACCGAAGCTTCCTAACGGCCGGGTTGCAGGCCAGTCAAGATCCTTAAATCCGTTGGTGCCAATCTGATTGGCTCCGCCAAGGTCGCCAAGGAAATTTGATGCACCGAAACCAAATACATATTCCTTTCGATTCTGACGCCAGTGAAACTGCGCATCGGCAGTATCAACTGCGATAAACAGAAAAGCAATAATTATGGGCAATGTGATTCTCATAATAATACAATTTTCCCAATTAAGCCACAAAGATAAGAAAAAATCGAAACAACTTCAATTTTCTTCCTCTGAAACGAAAAAAAAACTCACATGTTACGTTTATCTTCCCCCCACATAAGTTTTTCACGAAGAATTTTGAAAAAAGTATCGCCCGACTGTCGTACAAAGTTGATGGTAAACCCAGCCTTTCGGATGACCACTTTGGTTCCCTTCTGAATAATGGCCTGATTTGAGTCGAGAGAAAGGACAAACGTATCGGAACGGCCTTCGGGGATTAATGTCACGACTTCGTGATCGGAAATCACCACCGGGCGAACCGAAAGGTTGTGGGGGGCAATGGGAGTGAGAATGAGGTTGCATGCTGCAGGGACGAGCACCGGGCCTCCGCAACTTAGTGAATAAGCTGTTGATCCTGTTGGGGTTGACACAATGATTCCATCGGACCAATACGAATTCATGAATTCATCGTTGATATAGGTATGCACCGAAATCATCGATCCGCTATCGTTCTTATGCAATGCAATATCATTCAGGGCATAAACCGTTTTGCCGAAATAATCGCTGCATTGGTCAATTTCAAGTACAGTTCTGCGCGACAGGCTATAATCACCTTGCAGAAATGCTTCGAGAGCAAAACGAATGTCCTCTTTTGGCGTATTCGACAAGAATCCGAGCCTTCCGAAATTGACCCCCATGACCGGGATTCCGGAATCGCGAACCAGATTAACCGTTTCGAGCAGGGTGCCATCGCCACCCAGGCTCACTACCAGATCGGCACGGCCGCTGATGGACTCATGGTTGGCGAAAAAGCCGGCGCTCCGAGGCAAGTTGAAGGATGCCGATACTTCTGATTTCAGGCTTTCGCTGAAAATGACCTGTCCGCACGATTTCGACACCACGTCAAGAATATTCTGAATCACAGGACGATAATCGGGGGAATAGGCACGGGAGAAAACACAGATTTTCATATCAATATCCTTTAAACCGGTGCGGTGAAATGCAAAAATAATCCTTTTTGCATTAAACGATTCACAGTGAATTCGAGCCGGAATACTTTATCGTAATAAGTTACAAAATCCAGTCCGACACCATATCCGGCCAGATAATCGCCCGACATGGGATTCAGAATGGCGAATTTTCCGGCAGCAGACCAGCCCTGATCGAAAAAAGCATTCACAAAAAAAGCCACAGGGACGCTTCGGAATTTTTCGGAACGGATGAGAGGAAGTCTGACAATACGCTGCTTCAATAAACTGAATTTCAGGTTCGAACGATGAATCAGAAAATGATCGACTGGAATCACCTGATACTGATATCCTCTGACAAAATCGCTTCCATAGCCAAGAGCCGGGGAAGAAACCATTTTTTCGGGCGATGAAAGTGTAAGCAGCCCTGTAAATCCGGTTGCAGCATAGAATGGTCCCCTGATGCGCAGGTATTTGCGTGAAGTGCTTTTCAAATAATACTTCTTCTCGTTCAGATCACTCAATGATAAAAAATTACCCAGGCTAAATTCGAGGTCGGCATACCAACCTTTGAGGGGATAAGGCTTGAAATCGCGGAAGTCGGCTCTGAACTGATAGTTCAACGACAACCTCGTCCAATCAGTTCCAGGCGCATAATCGGGATAGGCCTGAATGAGCGTGTCGGCAAAGCTGGTCGACTCAAATAAAATGCTCAGTTTATGAAACAAGTGTATGCCTTGCCTTCGAGTAAGGGACAATGAGCCAAATAAGCCCGAAAAAGCATACCGATCAATCAGTTTAATGGTTTTTGGTTCTTGTTCAATCACGGTTACAGACAAGGCATGAGAGCCCTCAAATCCTGCGGCAGCCGATATTCCTGTGTTTTTCCGTTTATCGATATAAGGTTTTGAATAAGAAAACCCATACAGCTCGTTGTACCCAGTTTTGCAAAGCAGCTTCAAGTATTCCTTTCGGCCCCTGAAGTTTTCGTGATACACATAAAGGCCATAGGTTGCTTTTTCCAGATCGGGATCACGGAGCCACACATTGAAATTTCGCTCTTCGACAGAAAAGAAAGGCACCGGCCAGATGTACCATCGTTCGGTGACCCGAACCCACACAAGGCCGCTGTCGGTAAAAAGCACTTCAGCACGATGAAAAAGAGAGGTGTTTACCAGGTTTTGCTCAGCATTTTCGGCCAGTGCTGCCGTATCCCGGCAAAAAACAGTGTCGCCGGCTGAAAAAGGAATTTCTCGCAGGATAATGTCGTCTTTGGTCAGATACTTGCCATCGACATGAATGGCTTGTACCACATAAACCTCGTTTTGGGCCTGAAGTAGCCCTGTAAAACACAGCAGGAAAAATGAAAAAAGTATTTTCAAAAGATTACATATTGAGAAACCGCATTAATAAATCGTAGCGGTCGCGCAGTACATCATCGAGCATATCCTCGCCAAACGAAGCGATGACCTGATAGTCGAAGCGGTTGAAAGTTTGCAGAATTTTTCCAATATCGGGATTGTTAACCTTGAGAATCAACTGCATTCGGGTGGAATTAGGGATAGTCTGAATAAAGGAAGAAATGATTAAGGCATCGTTTGACTCGATTATGGATGCCACCTGAGTGAGTGAATAATCGGCCACATTCATTTCAAGAATAATGATGCCCCCCGGGTTACTCACCGATAATAAGTCAGAAATCACATGAAGGATATCGGATGAGAGCAAACAGCCGATAAAATTATTTTTCGCATCAACCACGGGCACCTGGGTGAGCCGGTGCTGATCAATCACCCTAAGAATATCGAAAATGTGTGCCTGATCGGTTACGGAAGCACCCTGCAAGGTCAATCTCAGCGAGCCGATCGGATTCGAATAATCGGAAAGCGTCAGCAAATCGTCTTCAGAAACAAGGCCCAGCAATGCTTCGTTGTTTACCACTGCCAGATGCGACACCTTGAATTCTTCCATCAACGTAAGGGCATCAGAAGCCAGAGTGCTTGTGCGAACACTCGGGATTTCGGACATGCTGATATCACCTGCAAATATGCTCATGAATGAATTGTCTGCGACAAAAATATAATTTTCATGAAATCTGTTGCTATTTTTGCAAAAAGTTTACCATGATTCGTCTGAGTGTGAACATCAATAAAATTGCCACCCTTCGGAATGCCAGGGGCGGGAATGTACCCGACGTACAAAAGGCAGCGGTTGACTGTGAGCGTTTTGGGGCTCAGGGGATCACCGTTCATCCTCGCCCCGATGAGCGGCACATCAGATACAATGATGTGTATTTATTAAAAAAACTTGTCACTACCGAATTCAACGTAGAGGGATATCCCGACGAAAATTTCATGAAGCTGGTGCTTTCGGTCATCCCTCAGCAGGTGACCCTGGTTCCCGACAGCCCGGAAGTAAAGACGTCAAATGTGGGCTGGGATGTGCGTCATCATACTGCATTTCTCAGGGACATTATTGCCCGTCTCCGCGCTTCAGGGATCAGGACATCGGTTTTTGTGAATGCAGATCGTGACAACATTTTAAGAACAGCCGACACGGGTGCCGATCGGGTGGAATTGTTCACCGAACCATATGCTTTGGGATACCCGCATGATCCTTCAGGGGCGGTAGCTCCTTTTATTAAGGCAGCTGAAGCTGCTTCCGAAGCGGGTCTTGGTCTCAATGCCGGTCATGATCTGAGTCTAGAGAATCTGAATTACTTTGCGCTCAAGGTTCCGGGGTTGCTTGAGGTATCTATCGGACACGCCCTGATCAGTGACGCCCTGTATTTCGGGCTCGAAAATACGATTCAGATGTACCGCAGACAATTGATGTCATGAAACTTTTCTTCAGGGAATACGGCGAAGGGGAGAACACCCTGCTGATTCTACATGGTTTGTTTGGGATGAGCGATAACTGGGTCACCCATGCCAAGCGACTATCCAGCCAATTCAGGGTGATTGTTCCCGACTTGCGAAATCACGGGATGAGCCTTCACACCGACGTTTTCACTTATGAGGCTATGCTCGAGGATCTTCTTGAACTTTACGAAGATCTTCAGCCTGCACGATGGAGCATTATAGGTCACAGTATGGGTGGCAAGCTCGCAATGCAAATGGCACTGCTTCATCCACACATGGTAGAGCGCCTCATTGTTGCCGACATCAGTCCTGTAGCATATGCTCCGGTGCGTCATGCCGCACTCATCGATGCCATGCACGCCATCGATTTCGAGTACATCAAATCGCGGCAGGAGCTGGAAAGCAGAGTTGCTGAAGTCAGTGCCGATCAAGGAATTCAGGGGCTGATCCTGAAAAATGTGGTCAGGCTTCGCGACGACCGCTTTACCTGGAAACTAAACCTGAGTGCCATCAGTGATCAGATCGCAGGCATTTTCGGATTCGATGTTCCCCTGCACATGCAATATCATGGTCCTGTCTTATTTATTAAAGGTGCAACTTCGGCTTTCATTGAAACGGAACACGAAAAAGTGATGAGGCAATTTTTTCCTGCCTGTCGACTTGAATCAATCGACCATGCAGGCCACTGGTTACATGCCGAACAACCCGAAACATTTTACAGCATCTGCAATTCTTTTCTGACCTTAAGCGGCAGGGATGACACCACAAGAAGGTAGCTGTCGTCAATGAGTTTTCTGAGCAGTTTTTCATCGAACGACAAAGCCTGATGAACATTGATCCAATGCTTCTTATTCATGTGGTATGCTCCAGTGATACAGGCATGTCTTTCCTGCAGCCGGATCGATTCTTCCGGGTCGCATTTCAGGGCCGGAACAAAATCCGAATCGAGGTCGACCAGTGCAAACATTTTTCCGGCCACCTTGAAAACCAGCGTAGAAGCATCGAAAGGAAACTCTTCGGTCACAAAGGGTTTGGCAATGCAATATTCACGGAATGACTCAATATTCATTAGCGCGACAACCAGTTTTCAGGGTTTTGAGGTTCTTTTTCCTTCCATACTTCGAAATGAAGCACAATAGAGCCATCGTCACCGGCCGACACCTGTCCGATGGTTTGTTTCGCTGAAACCTGCGATCCGCTTTTGAGCGATGTCGATGCGATGTTGGAATACACCGATAAATACTCTCCATGTCTGATCATTACAAGCCTGGTGCCATTGGGTGCGCTGATAACCGCACTCACGGTACCCTCGAACACGGCGCGTGCACTGGTGCCAGCAGGGCATGTGATATCGATGCCATTGTTCCGAATCTTGATATCGGGTAATACGGGGTGTGGATGTTCACCAAAGCGGCCAGTGATGCTTCCCTGCGGTACCGGCCAGGGTAAACTGCCCTTGTTTCCGGCAAAAGTGGTCGATATGCGCGATTCTTCAGGAGTCATCTGATAGGAATTAGCAGGCTTGCTGTTTCCCTGCGAAGTAGTTTTTCCGTTATTGGCCGATCCAATATTTTTTTTGCGGCTGGCTTCAATTTCGGCTTCAATAATCTTTTGAATTTTCTTCTGAATGGCTGCGGCTTCCTGCTGTTGTTTCTTCATATCGGCACGCAGCTTACTTTCCTGCTTTTTCAGATCCTTAATCAGCTTGTCTTTTTCTTTTTTCTGCCGGTCGAGTTCAGCTATCTGAAGCTCCTGTTCGCTCATGAGTGACCGCTTATCGTTTCGCAGGCTTTCGAGCTCAGCCACAAGACTTTCAATGTCAG
>CAZLHV010000028.1:3997-13183 GCA_964559205.1 uncultured Bacteroidaceae bacterium | reverse complement strand
AATAATCCGATCTGCCTGATTTTTTCTGATGGCAGCATATTCGCGGAAATAACGCATGCGACGCCAAGCCTGAGCAAAGCTGCGGGCACTGAACAAATACACCAGCCGTGAAAGTGGGCGCCGGGTGAGATAGGCAAAATAGACCATTCTGGCATACTGCGATTTTAGCTGCTCAAGGTCTTTGGTCAGTTCAGCCGATTCACGGCGTTTCACTGTAATCTCCTCATCGAGCAGGCCCATTTCGCTGCCGGTTTTATCGACGAGCTCTTCGTAATTATGCACCTGACTTTCAATCAGTTTGAGCTGTTGTGATGTTTTCTTGCTATTCTTTTGAGTTTCAGCAATAAGGTTCGCTGTGTTTGCAATGTCCTTTTCAAGTCCGGCTTTTTGCTTCTGCAACTGGCTCTTTTTATTTCCCTGTGCTGCAAGCATGAATGGGATCATGGCGATGAGCATGCCTGTAAATAAATTGCGAAACCAAGGGGAAGAAGGACTTTCCATGCTATTCGGTTTTTTGCTCCATCGGTTTATACGATTCCGGAATGGTAAAAGGTACAGTAACCTCTTCGTCGAAGGTTACCTTTTCAAAACTGACCCTGATATTGTTTTTCTTTTCAGCTTCGACCGAAATCACCATTTCATGAGCAAAAAGTTGCTCTCCCAGCGTTTGAAACGAAGAATAATCAACCACCAGTTTGCTGTTTTGCTTAGAGATTTCCTTGATTTGCTGCCTGACAATTTTGTAGTTTTCCGGGTTGATCCACATATCCTGCACAAGAACTTTGTCCATATCGACCTGATTGGCGACATAATTTTTCAGCTTTTTGCGACCAGGAGTAGATATTTTATAGGAAAGCTCGTCTTCTCCCACTTTGAAAATGTTGTTTTCGTAATATGAAAAATCATTCCCGGTTACAATGGCCTGAATCATATCAAAGTCGAAAGGGGTTTTAAGCAAGTCGTTGATAAGCTGATAGTCTCCGGCAAAATAGGTTTTATTCAGCCGGTTGATCATTTTCACGCTGTCGGGAGTGATGATCACCCTGAACGCTTCGATGCCAAGGACAGCCGACAAGGAAAGCCAAATATTTCTGTCCTTGATAATGCGCATGTTTCCGTTGAAATTCACCGTGCTTTCCTTTTCGGTTTCAACCGAAGCCTGAAACTTCATCGATAGGGTTCTGAAATCGAACTGATTATCTTTCATTTTCGAGAAGATAGACTCGACCCCCTGTTCCTGCTTCACCGTGTTTTTAATTTCCTTCTTGGTTTTCCGTTTTAGCAGATTGCAAGCCTGAAACGAAAACATCAAAATCAAAGCGGCGATAATAATTCTCTTATTCCACATATTTCTGTTCCGAAATTTTTTTGTCAATGAATGAACCTGCCCCACCCATGTCGCGTGCAAGCTTCCAGTTGGCCAAGGCTTCTGCCGTCCGGCCGTTGAAATACAAAGCATCGCCATAATGCTCAAGCAATGCCCCATCTCTGTCGCCACCAGCTTTTACTGCTTTGGAATACATCTCGAGGGCTTCGGCAAATTTTCCCTGTCTGAAAAGGATCAGCCCGCGTGTATGTAAAAAATCGGTTTTATCGCTGTTGGCATCAAAAACCTCACCCGACAAAGCAATCGCCTGATCGAGATCGTGGTTTCGCAAAGCCAAAGAGTAGGCGAAGCGGTTTTTTGCCACCACATTGCCCGGATTTTCGCTGATCAGTTTTCCAAACAGGGCATCTGATTTGTCGGGATCGCCTGTTCTAAGATATGTTTCAGCCAAAAGATAACGCGTTTGTGTCAGCATTTCCGGACGTGGCAAGATATTCTTCGGCCTGCACATACTGCTTTGCTTCATAAGCAGCTGCCCCGGCAAAGAACCAAACGCTGCCCTGCTCGGGAAACAATTCAACTGCCCGGCTTGCATACAGGGCAAGGGAATCGTACTGCCGATCGTCGTACAAGCTGCCCAAGACCAGATCCCAGATCACAAAACGGCTGCTGTCGAGCCCGATCGATCTTTTCCACATTCCAACTGCCTCCTGAATGCGATCATCCTGATTCAGAAAATCGGCATACATGGCCCAGCTTTTGGCGTCATCGGCATGCAGGGCAATAAGCGTATCGAGCATAGGATACACCGAAGTGGTATCGCCGTAGATGCTCCCCGCCTGAAGAATATTCATGAAAATGCTGATTTTCTCATCGACCGAAGTATTCGGACCCGAAATAATGAGCCCGATCTCACGGACGGCAAGGGTGTTGTTGCCCGACATGTGATAGTAATCGGCCAAATAGGCGCGGGCAAGCGCATTTCCGGGGTCGGCTGCCAGCACGGCGGTAATGGCCTGATAGGCCAGCGCGGCTTTACCGGTTTGCATGTAATACTCGGCCAGTGCCATCTGGTATTGGGTGTTATCGGGGAACAATCGCGCCAGCTTCTGAATTTCAGACATCGCTTTGTCGGTCTTTCCCCAATTCATGTAAATGTAATATTTCTGCACCGAGGTCTCCTCGTTGATGCCCGACTGTTGTTCCAAGCGATCGTACACGTCTATGGCTTTCTGAAACTGGTTTTGTTTCATGTAGCATTGAGCTTCGCTGCCATACAACTCGGCACGATCAGGAAATCGTTTCTGAAGATAAAGATACTGCTCTGCGGCATCCTGATACTGTCCCGACTGTTCCAAAACTGTGGCATAGCCAAGCACATACCATTCGTTGTCAGGATCAACCTTCATGGCCAGCTTCATGAGTCCTGCAGCAGTTTCGTATTCACCCGAAACCAGCTTAAGCTTGCCCAGTTCAAACAAAGCTGCATCGTGAAGCGGATCCTCATCAATCACCCGCTGATAAAGTGCTCCGGCCTGGTTTCCGTCGCCCAGAATCCTGTACCGGGTGGCTTCGACAAAAATGCTGCTGATTTCAAGCTTCTGACGGTCGCTCAGCTGTTGGTGCTTCCGAAGTGCTTTTCGATATGAATTGCACGAAACAAGCACAAAGGCAAGCAGCATATATAGGAGCAGCAGTTTTCTCATTGAGCAATCACGGTAAAATCGCCAATATTGAGTTCCTTGTATCTTTCGCTGTATTCAACATAATTTCCCACCATGCTGTTGTCGATATTGGCATTGGTGAGCTTGGTGTGCGACTGAATGATGGAATTGGATAAGATGCAATTGGTAATCACCGTGCCCTCGCCCACCGACACATGGGGTCCCACAATGCTGTTGACCAGCTTTACGTTCTTGCCGATATAACAGGGCCTGATGATGATGGAGTTCTGCTGCGTTAAATCGCCCGAAATAATGGTGTGTCCATTTGAGAAGTCCAAAATTCTTTTGTTGGTGTGCACCGTGGCGTCTTTGTTTCCGCAATCGAGCCATTCTTCGACATTGTAAACCGAAAAGCCGGCTCCTTTTTGCATCATATTTTCCAGGGCATCGGTGAGTTGGTATTCCCCGTTGACCATAAGTTTATGACTGAGCAAATGCTCTATTTCAGATAAAAGCTTTTCGGCTTCTCGGAAATAATAAACACCCACAATGGCCATATCGGAAACAGGCTTCTGTGGTTTTTCGACAAAACGGCACACATGCCCCTTGTCGTCGAGCAACACCACTCCAAATGCCGAAGGGTTGGCTACCCGATGCACCCAGATGATGCCCTCGCGGGTAATATCCATGGGTTCTGTTGTGCGAAACAAGGTATCGGCAAAAGCCACAATGACCTGACCACTCAGCAGCGATGCAGCACAATGAATGGCATGCGCGGTGCCCAATGGCTGATTCTGGTAAAAAATGCTGCCTTTGGCACCCACACTTGCGGCAATGGCCAGCAACTGTTCTTCGGCTTCGCGGCCAAAATCGCCAATGACAAAAGCAATTTCATCCACTTTATCAGGAATCAGCCCGCTCAGGTCTTCAACAAGGCGCTGTACAATGGGTTTGCCGGCAATATTAATCAAAGGCTTTGGGATGGTGAGCGTATGAGGTCTCATTCGTTTTCCCATACCTGCCATTGGAATAATCATCTTCATAACGCGGAATGTTTTAATTACAGGCCGGTGTGACCAAATCCTCCACTACCCCGAACGGTATTGTCGAGTTCTTCGACCTGCTCCCATTCGGCACGCTCATGTGCAGCAATCACCATCTGTGCAATACGGTCACCATTGCGGATCACAAACTCCGTATCGGAGAAATTGATCAAAATAACCTTCACCTCGCCACGATAATCGCTGTCGACGGTGCCTGGTGTGTTCAAAACCGTGATGCCGCTTTTGATGGCAAGCCCGCTTCGGGGACGCACCTGAGCCTCAAACCCCTTAGGAATCGACAAATACAAACCCGTCGGAACCAACTTCCGTTCCATGGGTTTCAGCACCAAATCTTCGTTGAGATATGCCCGCAGATCGAGGCCAGCCGAAAACTCCGTCTCGTAGGCCGGAAGCGGATTGTTGCTGCGGTTTACAATGTTAATCTTCATGAACGGCTTTTTACAAACAGCAAAGGTAATGCTTTTCCCGACATCAGCAAATGACCGGACTCAAGCTCCCCCGCTCTGCCATGCCCCCTCGGGTCAGTAAAAAAACCGTGCAATTGATCATAAATGCATGAAAAAATGCTCAGGGCCATTTGCACCCGGACCACATGCCCTATTTCGCATCCGCAATCAAATACAAAGCGTATATGGTAAAAACAATGACCATAACGCCTAGTATAAATACTCGGCGTGCAAGGATAAAACGCCGAATGTGGGCTTCCGTTTCGGGCTCGCCCTCAGCCCGTTTGCGCATCCGGTCAATCAGGCCTTTGTCAGAAAAACCAATATAATAATCGCTGAGCGAGTGCGCTGACCCCAACAAACGCCGGATCATGCGAATTCTGAAAATAAAATACAGCAGCACCAGCACACCACCTGCTCCTGTCAACGCAGCTTGAATCATCTGAAATGTATTCATGTGATTTATCTTTAGTTTTCTCTTGCCTGTCGTGCAGCCTCTCGAGCATATTCGTTTTGATAATGCGGTTCAAGCACTTTGCCGTTTGCCATGTTGTGTTCGAAATGAAATTGATATCTTTTGCCCTGATGAATCAAATACAAAAACTCATCGTTCTTTTTTTTAATCAGCGAATCGCCGCAGGCAATAATTTCCGAAAGATGTTCCGGCATATAATCAAGATTATAGCCACCAAGCTTGCGCTTTAGTGTATCATCAATTGTGCAGAGCACAACATCCCGATCAATAAAAAACTGGTCACAACACCACAAATACTGTCATCAAGCTTCACCCATTTCTTATGAAACGGGGCATAGCGTGCTTCTTCCTTTTCCTTGTCATCCCAGGTGGAATAAAGAACCACCACATTCATCAGCACAATGATCGCTATCACCGCCATCACATGCAAATTCTTCCATATCTTAAACTTTTTATTACCAAACATATGTTTGCCAGGTTTGTGCATTAAATGAAGCAAAAGTGCCGGCAGTAACTGAACTCGTTGTGCCGAAAAAAACCACTCAAATATACATTAAAAGTTCATTTAGTTGCTCGCACCCAAATACAGCTACTTTTGTTGCTGTATTACCTTAAGCATTAAAACTAAACTGCCAACGCTAAATACCACGATGGCAAGTACAACAATGATGGTAATCCACTTCCAATGGCATCGTTCCTTCTTACTAAACTGTTGAAATTTTTTGAAGTACTTCAAGTACTTATCTTGCCTGAATAACAAAAAGTGATTAATTGTCAATGCGGCTATTCCTAACACAATAAATGGCAGCACTTTAACAGAAAACTCCATCTGAAATGCAATGATAACAATACTTGATATCCCACTGAATATTAGCATTAAAAGCCCGAACATGGTCCCAAAGGAAAAATTTGAGCAAATGCCATATTTTGGATGCATCATCAATTTGTTGAATTCCTCAATTGGGTTACTTATGCCCATTTTTTCAAACCTGCGTTTGATCAGATTTGTTTTATTTAAAAGCAATAACGGGTTAATGCGCATTGTAAACATATGACATTTACAAAAACCCCGAAACACAAAATAGTGAATAATATTCCAGAAACGTTCCACTGAAAATGATCATTAAATTAAAAAGTCCACCTTGCTACACCACCTCCAAACTCAGAACCACCCCAACTGCCAATAATGCCTGCCGTGACTCCCACAAACATTTCCCTGCCCCCACAAAATCAGGAATGTCCACATGATATACCCCCTGACTCCGATATCCGCTCGGATCGGTAAACTTTAATGGATTGTTCAGCACATAGCTGTTTGTGCGTTGTAAACCATTTTCAAATTGTTCTATGGAATTGTTCATAAAATCAATCAGCTAACCAGGTTATTGGACCAATTTTGCTGAGTACGATAATATAGAAACAAATAATATTTAGCAGGCATAATATTATCGTGTCTCTGTGTAACTCCTTTCTTAAAACAAGAATAAACAGCAAGATGAAACAAAACGGTAATAAGAAGAATGTATTAAGAACCAATGCATAAGGCATTGCTAAAGTATAATGCAACCCAAAACCCATGTTTTTAGGATCAGAAAACATGGATGCATAATGACAGCCATACGCCAGCGATACTCTTACCAAAAGACTATAAAAAATGAAAGACGTAAAAATTGCAAGGTAATTAAGGACAAAGAACAACTTTTTCATGACTAAGTTCGGTTTTAGTGGTTAAATAAATCATCGCATGCAAAATCGCCTTTTGAATTTAACTTCTTAAGCAAATTCAAACACAATTTATTAGTCTACATACCACAATAACAGCTTGCATCGTATTGAAATGTACAATACAAATTCTCCTCCCAATAAAAGGATTGAAATCAATTCCCAACTGAATAGTTCGATTTTTCTTCTGATCATTCTTATCGCTTGCGCGATGGCAAACACTGGAATTAATAATATTGAAATACCGGAGTATGCCCTAATTATCAAGTAAGGATTCTCGCCAATTAAATCATCGGGCTGATACATAAATAGTAAATCGCCCCAAGTGAGCATTGCCAATCCAACGAAAAGATACGGAATAGCAGCCCCTATCAGCAAAACCACAAATAAAACATTGAATGATTTCATTTTATTTTTTTGCTTTGTTGAACAAATTATCCCAGTTTACGCTTGGGGATTCATGTAGCTGCCCAAACTCTTTCCCGCGACTCCCACAAACATTTCCCTGCCCCCACAAAATCAGGAAAGTCCACATGATATACCCCCTGGCTCCGATATCCGCTCGGATCTGTATACTTCAAAGGATTATTCAGCACAAAGCTGTATTTGTTGTAGTTCTGTGTGTTGTTGAGGTCTTGAAAGGAATGAATACTATATTTGCTCATGAAAACATGTGTTTATTATCGAACCAAAATCAAATACTGAAATTTCTTTTTAGCAATTTCGGCATTGGCACTGTCTTCTGAAAAATCGAACAAATAAGTGTTGTTGCTTTTTGTTTGTCTCATCATTTGTCTGAAAACACTCTTGCCAACGATTGTTTTCAATGACTTTCTGAATAATATATTGCTCTCATGTATTTGAACAGCGCAAACCGATCCTTTAACTGGCGAATCGCATTCTTTATTTAATCTAGCTATGAATGAATAGTACTCATAATTACCTTCTTGCTTCATTTGAAAAGTGTCGAATCGCTTTTTTTTATCAAGAAAAACATGTGCCAACCCAAACATGCCTATGAAATCAATCCCTTTTCTTTGAAATATTTCATCTTTAAGGTTTTTGTAAATGAACTGTTCTCTTTTGCAATAAGACAACGAATCACAATTTTCGTAATTAACATCTGGAATACTTTTCGATAAATTGTATTGTGCCAATACTTTTTCTAATACAGCAAAATTTTCACAGAAGTAATCCTTAAATGAGTTTTTGTTTTCAACATAACACAGAAAAAAATTATTCAATATCTTACTAGACTCATAACCGCTAAAGTCAGAAAGAATATCATTATATGAAACTATTTCAGTTATTACACTCTTTATTTGTTCATTTGGTTCTTTGTTTTCTGGGATAAGCATTTTAAGTGCAAATACTACATCGGGAAAGCCGCGATGAAATGACCTGTCAACACCTACAATAGTGAATTTTTCAGAATCAGGTAGGGATGAATAGAAAAGCTTCAAAGGATTGAATAAATATTCATAATCGCTTTTATAAACAAATGTATTCAAATATTCATCTTTTTCTCCGGTTTTGATGTAATTATCGATCAATAATCCCTCAGAATACGAATACTCAATAAATATCACCCTGACATTTGCATTGAAATACAACTGTTTGAAACACGATACAAATGATTTGTATGCTGAATTATGCCCGTGCCAGCTCCCAAATGCGTAAAAGTTTGGTTCATCACAAATTTTGAATTGCAAATCGTCTTTAGTGAATGTTTCACTTGAAAACACTGAGCAATCTAAACTGTTTTGACAAACTGAATTGTCAAGGATCAACGATAAGAACAATATAACTATTAAAAGCCCTTTCAAATGTCATCTAATTTGAATCCATGGGAAAGGTATCCAAAATCTGAATTGATGAGACTTTTTCTTCTTTTCATATATTTCGATGTTATAAATCATGCCTGCCGGAAAGAAAAACTGGTAGCTATCTCCTTGATCTCCATGCTGTATATACCTGTCTACGGGTCTGTTTAGGTAATCATATGCGATATTATTGGCAATATGATTTGCTAGAAAATTCGAATTACCATTTTTAGAATATGCTACAATTGTCCCTCTAAACCCATCTCCATAATGAATTTTGAGAAAATATTCAGACCTTGAAGTGTAACTATATAATCCACTAGTGCTTTGTAAGTCTACAATTTTTTCCAATAATTGCTTTCCCATGAAATTGTAACTCTTTTAAAACCTATAAGCACAGGATGTTGATTAGAGTTTTGACGTCGGTTCATTAATCTCAGTAAACCTGTCAAATCTACAATTTTGATGAAATCCGGATCTTTTTTATCATCATCCGGCGAAAATCCTCCTCGTGAGCCACCGCCACCACTTCCTGAGCTACTTGCACTTCCACCATGCGGTGCTCCATAATTTCCTCCTCCACCACCACCTCCCGTGCCGTCGGATAGCGCACATGAAACGCCATACATCGTTTGCCAATATGGAGTATTCATAACTTCCCCAAG
>CAZLHV010000028.1:0-3987 GCA_964559205.1 uncultured Bacteroidaceae bacterium | reverse complement strand
CAACATCTCTTGTGTCGCGTCTAATATACAGTGTTACGTGATAATACCACCATCTATTAAAGCCTGGAATTATTTCATATCCGCTCGGATCTGTATATTTCAAAGGATTATTCAGCACATAGCTGTATTTGTTGTAGTTCTGACTCTTCTTGGGGCTCTGTGAAACGGGATCAGGAGAATTAAATTTCATACATGCGATTTTCACCTGACTAAAATTAAATATTGAAATTTGTTTTGGGAAATATCATCGTGTGTTTTATCATCTGTAAAATCAAATATATACGTACGATTAAGCTTAGAATGTTTTATCATCTGCCTGAAAACCTGTTTACCAACAGTTTCTTTCAATGCATTTCTGAACAACAAATTGCTTTCATGTATTTGAGCTGCACAAACAAATCCTTTGACAGGTGAATCGCTTTCTCTATATAGCCGCGCAATAAAGGGATAGTATTGATAATCATCGCCCTGTTTTATTTGAAAAGAGTCAAATCTATTTGTTCTATTCAGAAACACATGAGCCAATCCAAACAAGCCAATGTAATTAACATTCGGGTTCCCTTCAATGATTTCAACAATGTTGTGATAAATATAATTCTCTCGTTGATTAAAACTCGCTGAATCAGCATTTTCAAAATTACAATCACTATAATTCTTTGTCTGCGAATAGCTTTGTAAAGTCTTTTTCAGGATGGGGAAATTCACCCCATAATACGATTTGTACAGATTCGGATATTGATTGTATGAACTGAGTAAAGCATTCAATAGTGAGCTACTCAACTTAAAGTCTGATTGAAGAATTGAAAAAGATTTTAACTCGTCAATTACCGGCTCAATCAAAACATCAGGTTCGCCTGAAGTCCCAAGGGATTTGATCAAACAAATTGCATCGGGATATCCTCTTATGCTAACCCCGTCAACTCCTTCAATAATAAACTTTTCCTCTTCAGATAAAGTCAAGTAGTATTCTCGCAAAGGAACAAACAAATATTCAAAATCAACCTTAAACATAAACAAATCAAAAAACTCATTGCGTATTCCTTTGGTAACAAAATCATTCAATAACACACCTAAGGCATATGAGCACTCATACACAAACACCCTAACATTGGCTTTTTTGTGTAAAACCTTAAACACTGTCACAAACGACTTGAAAGCCCCTTTATGCCCATGCCAGCTCCCAAATGCAAAGAATCTGGCGTTTTGCGAAACCATCCTGTTTTCAATTTGCTCATGATTGAATGGCACGGCCAATTTGTTTTGCGAATTCACCATAAGAAATCCAAAAAGCAAGAATAAGGTTGCAAGAGATTTCATCTTTAATACGCTCTTTTAAAATACTCGAATCCAAAACCAATCAAAATACAATCCTCATGACATATAAAACACCATCTGTAGCATTGTAATAAGAATTTTCAGTAGCAGACTTATACATGAAAAACCCTTCTTTAATTACAGTGGAATCATGGCAATGCCCAAAGCCTCGAAGAACAACAGGTTCTGCAATTGTATTAAATTCGTGCTCTGCTATATGTTGCTGAAAGTCATTCATTCTGTTGTCCGGGATTTTAACGACAATCATTGTAGAAGACTCTGAGGGGAAAGTAGAATGTGTGTTTCTGAAATAGTATATTTCGGATTCCGGGGGAATACTAAGTCCAGAATATTTACCCGCAAGATAATGCGGAGATTGAGATTTAAGGTGGTTTGCACATACAATACAACAGATGGCAATGATGCCAATGATTAAAAGCAGTAGCCAGACCCTTATATGTATGATTCTTTTCATTAAAGAGGATTTATAAATAGTTTGAATCAAAATAACAAACTGTATATGGCGGTGCATATTGTGCGAGTGTTGCGCCAAGTAACCCTGCAACCAAAGTCAATCCAACAACTGTTATCAGGCTTACAATGAGATGAATTGCTTTCATTTTCCCTGAATTAAAATAACAAAGTTTGCTGTGTCAATATTCCAATCAGTTGGCCAAATCAAAAAATGTGAAGGTGATTATGCTTGAAAAGTAACCACAATGATGAGCTGCAATTGGCATGGGCTTGTTTCGGCAAGAAAAGGTTGACATTAAAGCCTACGGCTTCAATGCTTCAATCATCATAAAGTCCTTGGCAATTCCATGCCACTGTGCCTGCTCCTTCCATATGGCGGTTTCGATGGTCGAATACCTTTTCCTGTTGTGTTCAATGGCATCTTCCTGAAGCAACCAACATCTCATTCTTAATACAGTAATTCTATAATGTGCTGTTTTGTACACTCGCACTTCGGCAAGCATTTCCGGGGCACAGGAAATAAAATTTTCTAGACTCAAATCCATGGTGAAAACATCCCTATATCGTACAAGGAACACAAATGAAGAATCGGTATACTCTTCATACTTCTGAATGTTCATTGTGTCATTAAACACGATGCTCTCAGGTATTGCTTCGGTAAACCCATTGAGTTTTCTCACCGCATTCAATGCTTGCAAATAACTTTTCGTAATTTCTGATTCGATAATTGTTTTTTCATAATAGTTCATATAGTTACAATAACAATCAACGATATCAATGGTATCAACACATTGCAATTGTTGCAGACTATCGCCGTGATACCTCACCAAACTAACCAGGCCTTTGGTCCAGAATGTAAATTCATCGTCGCCCATGTCACAATTCCGGTGCAGCTTAAACTCCACAAAAACGACCTGATTTTCAAACTCTCCTATTGGGAGTAATCGATAGATGCTTTCAGCACAACAAGCAAAGCTCTGCATGCTTGTGGTCAGAAGCAAAAAAAGAAGAAGTGCTGATTTCAGCATGATTTTTTTGTTTTGATTATTTATTGAAATCCGCTCGTTGCTTATCTGCTTTCAGCATGGCGACACAAGTGCTATTTGACCAGACCATGACTGCCCGCTTTGCCAACATATTGCAATCGCTATTTTTTATCGATGGAAATGTACTGAATATTCCTGCCCGATTCGTGAATGGTCAACCGATACCTGTACCAGCACAAACAACTGCAAACCTCGTCGTTTACCTGTTCGAACGTAAATTTCAAGGTGTCATTCGCAATTTCGTAATCACCTAAAAACTTTTGACAACAGGCCTCAATAAACTTAAATTCAACAACCACACTTGTGTCTGTCATTGTTTTTGAGTCAAAATAGGCCTTCGCCCTCTCGTGTAGGGTGTCATCAAGCGCATCGTCGCATGGTCCATTCACTTCAAGCTGAAAATTCTTGACTTTCATCTGGTTCAGATAGAACTCCTTTTTACTCAGCTCAGGCTGAATATAAATTCTGCTCCCGCCTTCCTGAGCGCTCTCGTTGGCACAGGAAGCCAGAAAAAATCCGATCAAAGACAACATGGGCAATAGAATAAGCCACGCCATTCTTTTCTGTTTATGTGACCACTCCATACTCCTTTGTATCAGAAATATTGAAACAATCAATCCGATGACCAGAGTTATGCCCGCAAAACAACTCAACATCGTGTTGTCTGATGTATAAGCAAGCACCATCGACATCGTGACCACAATGCCAATCAGATAGTATGTCAAGGAATTATTCATTTTATTCTTTCAAGAATCAATTTTGAAATTTCATCATAGCCATCTAGTTTTGTTGGAATGAGAATCTTTTGAGATTGTGCTTTTATAAGCAATCCTTTATTCAACGTTTTATGCCAGACGATTTTGTCAAAGTCGATTTTAACAGATTGTCCGGATGGAGTCGTTCTTTCAATTCCATTCTCAGTGATCCGATAGATGTTTTGCATTAAGGTTTTTGTTCCATTTTTAATTCCAATGAGCAATCCAATCGTTGCAGTAATAGCAATTATTGAAATTGTCAGGATTAACACAAGTGAATTGTCAAATATTGCTTCGCCTTGTTGAGAATAAGCAATGTAATAGCCAGCTGCAAGTGCCACCAAGATTATTGGAATCCGTGAAAATGTCTGGAGATCGGAAGAGCACACGTCTGAACT
>CAZLHV010000027.1:7256-24058 GCA_964559205.1 uncultured Bacteroidaceae bacterium | reverse complement strand
AATGTGGTAAACTACAATAGCGACTATATTTATATGGTTAAACCAGGAATTGGAGCTACTGTTTACACTGGCGCTCGAACAAGGTTTTTAACACTTCAAGTTTTCGCTCTTTACAATTACAATATTTATTTTCAAAAAGAGCAGCATTTTACAGGAACGAATAATCATTCATTACAGATTGGAGTATTTGTAGGCTTCAATGCTTTCGAAATGAGACCTTCAAATCGCAGAAAAAAAACAAACGAAAATGAAGATGAATAGCTGAGAACTATGTATAAAAGTAGTATTTTAATTTGTTGTTATCCCAAATTGCTTTTTTATTCGTCTAATATAACCATTGCTGTCTCGCGTCTCCTGACGCGTGACCAATTAGTTCAAATTATACATTTTTCAACGCAAACCAACATCATCATACACAATCCCAACCCCTCACTCCCCCTTCAAGCAATACCTCATTCCATTTTCGGTGAGGCAAAAATCGGCCATGCCGACCAGAATTAAATTTTCGAGTGTGGTGCGGGCAAAACGGAATTTGAAGCCCGTTTCTTGCATCAGCTGAGCGAGAGTTATGGAGCCGCGATCGGCCATGAGTTCCATGGTGGCTTTGTAAAATTCATTCAGGCTAAACTTAACCCCATGATTCGACAGGCGTCGTTTCCAAACGCGTTCGTACACCTGCCCTGCAGGGTGGTTGCTGTCGCGATACCGCAGCCATACCACATACTTTCCGTCTTCATCAGGCGCATATATCAGTTCATTTCGGCTGGACGGGATCATGATTTCAAGGACGTCCTTATTCTCAATTCTGTACAGGCTGCTGGAGAAAGACACTTCAGGCCGGCAGTATAAAGTTGCAGCAGCCTCGGCCATGTACATTTCCTCTTCGCTCCTGACACCAGCAATATGGCCATTGTCTTTGACCCCGATCAACAAAGATCCTCCTTCAGAATTGGCAAATGCCGAAATGGTTCTTGCAATCTTCCGGCTGTCGTTGACCGCAAACTTAAAATCAAGGGTCTGACTTTCGCCCTGAGCAATTCTTTTTCGCAACAGAAATTCAGTCTCATCCATCATGATTCATGCAAAGTTAATATCCCTGAACATATATCAGTGAAATTTTTGTAATTTTACCTTTCCAAATATACGCCCATGTATAAAATAGATATCAGTATCATCAACGATTTGTCGCAAAAAGCCAAGGCTTCGGAGCGTCGCCGGATGAATCTTAATATCCACAAAACTGACGATGACATGCTTCAGAGATTTCTGAACGCCATGGAACCCGGCACATACATCAGGCCACACAAACATGAAATGCCTCATAAAAGAGAGTTGTTTGCCGTGGTTCGGGGTGAGTTTCTTGTTCTTGAGTTTGACGATTTCGGGCATGTAACCGATCATTTCATCCTCAGTCAGGACACCGGTAACTTTGCCGTAGAAATTGACCCCGCCATATGGCATACTGTTATCGCACTCAAAGTCAGCTCAGTAGCTCTTGAAGTGAAGGACGGACCCTACAATCCCAAGGACGATAAAATCTTCGCCGAATGGGCTCCTGCGGAAGGAGATCATGCTGCCGCAAAAGCATTTCTCGATGCAGAACTGAATAAATTAGGCATCATTTTCCCCAACATCTATTGATTTTTCTTTCTGTCCAAGCCCGTTTTTTTCATGAGCAACGATTTATATCCATTGCAGTTTGAGCCCCGTTTTATCGACAAACCATGGGGCGGAAATCGGATGAAATCTTTCACTGCCCTTTCAAGCATTTCCATGGATTCCTGTGGCGAAGCCTGGCTCATTTCGGGGGTGCCCAACATGGAAAGTGTAGTGCAAAACGGCTTTTTATGCGGGAACGAGCTGAACGAGTTGGTTGAAGTTTACATGGAGGATTTGGTTGGCGAAAAAGTTTATATTAAGTATGGCGATATTTTTCCATTGCTGATTAAAATCATTGACACCAACGACTGGTTGTCGGTTCAGGTACACCCCGACGACACACTGGCTGAAAGCATACATGGTGACCCTTTTGGTAAAACCGAGATGTGGTACATCCTTGCTGCCGGTAGCGATGCAAAACTGCTCAATGGATTGAAATCACCAGTTTCAGCTGAAATTCTCACAGATGCAATCGTCAGCGGGCAGATTAAAAGCCTGCTCAATGAAGTTTCGGTCAACCCGGGCGACACTTTCTTTACCCCTGCGGGGCGAATCCACGCCATTGGTCCCAATATCACTCTTGCAGAAATTCAGCAAACCAGCGATTACACCTACAGGCTTTTTGACTGGGGCCGAACCGATAAAAACGGCAATTCAAGAGAGCTTCACATCAGTCAGGGTATACAGGCTGCAAACCTCAACGATGCATCCAATGGGCTGACGTCGCCAAAAAAGGAAAACAGTGTTTCCGAAAGGCTAGTCGAATGTAGCCAATTTATCACCAACCGCATTTCAATGCCAGCAAAAAACACTCTTCACAGAAATTACCTTACCCTTGACTCTTTTGTGATCTGGTTGTGCATTGAAGGCACAGCAAGATACACCTGGGCAAATGACCATGGACTTCTTCAGCCCGGAAGCTGCATTCTTATTCCCGCCTCGCTCGATGAGATTGACATTGAAACAGAGGTTGGAGTGACCTTTCTCGAGACTTATATCAGGGCGTGAAAAAGCTGATTGCATCCATCCGTCAAATCGCTGCCGATACGCAACAATCGCGCGAAAGCGGGTCAGTGGTAAGCCACAGACCTTTCATCATCCTCATTGTCGTTTCATGCTCCCTGATCATCATTGAGTACATCGGCAAAAGTCCTGGACACTATTTGTTACAGAAACTCGCCATACAAGCCGGGTGGGACCAGCTTGCGGGATTTCTGAAATACACCATGAACGAATCGCCCAACAGACAATTGTATCAGCTCATGTACTGGGCATCCATCATTTTCTTCAGTTATTTTGTCATTCCGGTGGTCGTGATCCGCTTTGGATTTCGCGAAAAACTACGCGACTATGGTCTTCAGTGGGGTTCGTTTTTCAAAGATGCCTGGATTTACCTGCTGATGCTGGGAATTATGTTCCCTTTGGTTTATTTTGCAAGCACCACAACCAGTTTTCAGGCGCGATATCCTTTCTACACTCCCGATACAGCAGAACCATTATGGCCAAATTTCTGGTTGTGGCAGATGACTTATCTGATCCAGTTTTTTTCGCTCGAGTTCTTTTTCCGGGGCTTCATGGTTCATGGTTTGAAAAAATTTACAGGATTCTATTCAATACTCATCATGACAGTCCCATATTGCATGATTCATTTCGGCAAACCCATGGGCGAAACTTTTGCAGCCATCTTTGCCGGTATTGCATTGGGAACCATGAGCTTGAAAAGCCGGAGTATTGCGCTAGGAGTCGTTCTACACTATAGTGTTGCGATTACCATGGATATGGCAGCCCTTTGGCAGGAAGGTTATTTTGACTGATCGGATCGAGAACGATTCAAAGACGAGATTTTTCGTTCGGCTTGCATGAAGAGGAAATAGAAAGATACTGCAACGGCCGATCCCATCAAGGCACCTGCAAGCACATCGAACGGATAATGAGCCCCCAGATATATCCGGCTGTAACAAACAGGAAGGGCATAAAACCCAAAGAGAACCCATGCCCAATAACGGAATCTCCGTCTCAAAATCAGCCAGAAGAATACAGAAAGGGCACTCACGTTTGCTGCATGGGACGAAATAAATCCATATTGGCCTCCGCAATAATCATTCACTAAATGAACTCTTTGCATAAGATCAATGTTGTGACAGGGCCTGTATCGCAAAAAAACATTTTTAAAAAGATGAACCGATGCCTGATCAGTCACAAGAATTAAAAAAGGAATAAACAGCAAAAGCAGCCACCATCGATTTTTCAGCACTCGAATGCCGGCATAAAGAAGAACAACATAGAATGGAATCCATGTGAATTTTGCACTGATATGAAAAAACAACGTATCGGCCACCGGATGATGAAACCCATTGATGACCAGAAATAGCTGTTGGTCAACATTTTCCAGAAACTCAATCATAGGTCTTATTCAGCATGTTCCAAAGAGCATCCTTTAATTTAGGCAAGCCGATTCCTGCCACTGACGAGAAAAACACAGGGTTATGATTTTTAAGTCGGGTTGCAATTTTCTTTAATTGACTCTCGCTCAAGAGATCAACTTTCGAAACAGCTACCAGCCGATCCTTTTGTAAAAGGCCCGGGTTGTATTGCTTCAGCTCATTGACAAGAATTTTGTATTCTTTGAGATGGTCTTCACTGTCGGCAGGAATCAGAAATAACAGAATGCTGTTTCGCTCTATATGTCTAAGAAATCTCAGACCCAGTCCCCTGCCCTCATGCGCACCTTCGATAATTCCCGGAATATCAGCAACCACAAACGAACGATCATCGCGATAAGGCACCACGCCAAGGTTTGGCACCAATGTGGTGAATGGATAGTCGGCAATTTCGGGTTTTGCTGCCGAAATCACTGAAAGCAAAGTCGATTTACCCGCATTGGGAAAACCAACGAGACCCACATCTGCAAGCAATTTCAGTTCAAAAACAATCCAGTTTTCCTGCCCGGGTTCGCCCGGTTGGGCAAAACGAGGAGCCTGAAGAGTAGCTGTTTTGAAGTAATCATTACCCATGCCTCCACGACCACCGGGCATTAACACATATTCTTCTCCGCCCGAGGTAATTTCAGCAAGCACTTCGCCCGATTCAGCATCACGAATAACAGTTCCCAACGGAACTTCGATAACCCGATCGACACCGTCGCGGCCCGTCTTGCGATTCTCGCCTCCATGCTGACCATCCTCGGCCATGACATGCTTGGTGTATTTAAGATGTAATAGTGTCCAAAGCTGGGCATTCCCTTTCACAATCACGTGCCCGCCTCGTCCACCGTTTCCTCCGTCTGGACCACCCTTTGGTGTCTTTTTAGAACGAAAGAAGTGCACCGATCCACCTCCTCCTTTGCCACTGCGGCAAAAGATTTTTACATAATCGATAAAATTACTCTCTGGCATAATCCTCCTTAAATTCGGTTGGCAATAGCTGAATCTATCTCTGCTGCCACCACCTCAACGGGTCTGTTTCCTGCAATGTCAACAAGACGACGGTTCTTCCTGTAATAATCAATCACAGGCCTTGTCTGTCCAAAATAAACGAGCAATCGGTTGTGCATCACCTCAGCGTTGTCGTCGCTGCGTCCCGAAGTTCGTCCACGCTCAATAACTCTTCGCATCAGCTCTTCCTCAGGGACATCAATCGAAACCACCAGCCCGATTCGCATTTCCTTTTTGTGAAAAATACGGTCAAGCATCTGAGCCTGATACAAGTTTCGAGGAAAGCCATCAAAGATAATTCCTTTTTCATACTGGTGTTCCAGTGCAAAACGCCATATTTCTTTGAGGATAATTTGGTCAGGGACCAACAGTCCACGCGAAGTAAACTTCTCGAGTAATTGTCCCATGGCGCTTCCCTTAGATATCTGGCGTCTGATAATATCGCCAGTAGATACGTGCAGAAAACCATACTTCTCGACAATTTTTGCCGCCTGAGTACCTTTACCGCATCCCGGAGGGCCAAACACCACCATGTTAAACATAGGCTACCTTAAGTTTTTGAACGCTTTCGATATCGCGCAACTCAATTCACTAAACACTTTGTCAGCATCACCGCCGCCATCGATGGTTTTTAAAAGGTTTTTCCCCGAATAATATTCATGAAGCAATGTGGTACGCTGCTCAAACACTTCAAGTCGGTGAATGATGATCTCCATACTCATATCATACACTCTGGCATTGGGAGTCTTTGAGCGGGCAGTCAACCGTTTGATGTTTTGTAGTGTTGGAGATACAAATTCATAAACACACGATACAGCTCCACCCATTTTCTGCAAAAGACCATCAAGAATATAGGCTTGGGCAATGGTCAGGGGGAAACCCTTAAATATAAAACCCTTGGCATCGTGATGCATTTTTATCTTATTCTCAATCAGGCGAATGGCAATCTCATCAGGGACAATATCCCCGCTATCGACAAATGGTTTTGCTCTACGTCCGATCACCGTGTCTCTAGCGATCTCTTCGCGAAGCAATTCACCAGTGGAAACATACACAAGATTAAACTCAGCAGCAAGCTTTTTTGCCTGCGTGCCCTTGCCGCTTCCCGGAGGGCCAAAAAGAATGAAATTCAGCCAGATGCTTTCAAGTGATTTTTGAATCACTGAATCGATACGCTCAAAAACCTCATCGACCGATCCAAGGCCGTTGACCGGATTAAATTTGCCCAACTCGCTGTAAAATTCTGACACAGGGCGGGTTTTATCTTCATATTCCTGCAAACGGAAGTTGATCACGTCCATGCTTCTGTCATCGGCCCTGTTTTCGCGCGAAGCCCGTTCGGTCATTCGCTCAACAAGGGTATCCCGAGGAACTTCAAGACTGATCATGCATGTCAGCGAAGTGTTCATCCTAAGCATTAACCCTTCAAGAATGTAAGCCTGCACAACTGTACGCGGAAATCCATCGAACAAAAAACCGTTTGATTCAGGGTTGGTGCTAATCTTCTTTTCGATGATTTGAACAATGATATCATCAGAGGCCAAACCACCCTTCTCAATCACATCGCGAGCCTGAAGCCCCAGCGGAGTGCTGTTTGCAATTTCTTCGCGAAGCATGTCGCCCGTGCTGATATAAGTGAGCTTGTATTTTTCAAGGAGTTTTTTCGACTGCGTTCCCTTTCCGGCACCCGGAGGTCCAAATAAAGCAATGTTGATCATGTCAATCGGCTATTTTGTAAATATCACGCAGATTCCTTCCCTTTCCGTCATAATCAAGTCCGAAGCCAATGATGAAATCATTCGGAATCTCAATTCCAACATAGTGAATGTAGTAATTATGCTTGAATGCCTTTGGCTTGTATAACAAAGTAGCAATCAGCACATCGGTAGCACCAGCATGCATCAGCTTGTCCTTGGCCATCAGCATTGTCAGCCCCGTATCTATGATGTCCTCTACAATAACTACTGTTCTGTCTTTCACACTTTCATCGAGGTTCATGATTTCTCTGACAGAATTAGTTGTTTCTGTGCCTTCATAGCTGGCCAGTCGAACAAAAGTTACATCACAGTCCCCCTCAAAACGCGTAATCAATTCTGAAGCAAAAACAAATGCCCCATTCAACACAACAATAAACAGCGGGTTTTTGCCCTTTAAATCGTTGTTAATCGTTTTAGCCAAACGCTCAATGGCTTCGATAACAACTTCGTGCTCCATATAAAGATTGAAGCGGCGGTTGTGCACGATCACTGAATCCATGTTATCAGATTAAAGGTCAAAGATAGATATTTTAATCAACATAGCCTTTCAAACCCCAAATTGCAATTGAGATCATTTTGCCCGATTGGCGATTTGTATTACTTTTGCACCAAACAAAACGACCTATGAATCCAAAAGTCAGCATGATTATGGGCAGCATGTCCGACTGGCCCGTGATGGAAAAAGCCGCACAGTTTTTCGAAGACATGGAAATCCCTTTCGAGGTAAATGCGCTATCGGCACATCGTACGCCCGAAGAAGTTGAAAAGTTTGCCAAACAGGCTGCTGGCAGGGGCATTCAGGTGATTATTGCTGCAGCAGGCATGGCAGCTCATCTTCCGGGTGTAATTGCCTCCATGACACCCCTACCTGTGATTGGCGTTCCAATTAAAAGTTCGTTCGACGGACTCGACGCTTTGCTTGCCATCGTTCAAATGCCTCCGGGCATCCCTGTGGCCACAGTGAGCGTAAACGGTGCCCTCAATGCCGCCATCCTTGCCGGACAGATTATGGCCACTGCTGATGCAGGTCTTGCATTAAAAATGATTGAATACAAGGAAACCATGAAAAAGAAAGTTGTGCAAGCCAACGACGAACTGAAACAGGTGAAACTGAAATTTAAAACAAACTAAGCCATACGTTCTTGACAAACTGCCGGATTTGATGTATCTTGCACTCCTTTTTAGAACATCCGGTATATGACAAGGATTTTATTGCTGTTATTGCTTCTGGCATTTTTCCAGACAAAAAATAACGTCATGGCTCAATATGACCCCATGAGTGCTTCACTGTCGGCACAAGGGGGCGCAGGAATCGCCACCAATGATCCCGGCGCAGGGTTGCTCAATCAGGCCTGCTGGACAATGGCAAAAGGCCCAACCGTCAGCCTTGGCTACAATTCAAGATTCATGCTTAAGGAACTTTCCGATCGCTATCTTATGGCGCTCATGCCCGTGGGAGAATCGGCAGGCGTTCTCGGCCTTAATTTCAATCAGTTTGGCTATTCACAATTCAACATCACCAAGGCAGGGCTTGGGTTTGCGCGTACCTTTGGCCCGGCATTCTCTGCAGGCTTGCAATTCGATGCCATTCATGCCGGCACCGGTGACGAAATGTATGGAAGCACAACCGCCTTTACCTTCGAAGGTGGATTTCTGTATAAACTCAGCAATCAACTTGCTTTCGGAACAACTGTTTTCAATCCGGTCAATGTAACCCTCAACGAAAACACAGGAGAACAACTTCCTTCTTCTCTTACTCTTGGCATGAGCTACACACCTGACGATAAACTGATGCTTGCCGCCGACATCATGAAAGAACAATACCAGTCGGTTTCGCTACGAACCGGTTTCCGATATCAGGTGGTAGAAACCTTTGCCCTTCGCGGCGGTTTTTCAACAACGCCTTTCATCATTTCCGGTGGAGCAGGCATCCGCTTTGGCGGATTCACAGCCGATATTGCAACTTCATGGCATCAGATTCTGGGCATATCGCCAGCCATTTCCCTCACATATCAGTTTGCAGGTAAATAGAACACAGGAAAATGAAAAAGTGTTTGCTCATCATCTTCTTTTCCGCCCTGATCAGCCCTGTGTTGGCGCAGCCTGCCGATTCAACGGTCGAAACAGGCCTTGAAGACCGCATTGAAAACATTGCCGAAAACACCGATGCAGAAATAGATTATTCCGATCTGAGTGAGAATCTGAGGTACTTTCTCAACCATAAAATTAATCTCAACCGCACAAACCGGGATGAATTACTTCAGTTAGGCCTGCTCACCGAGCTTCAGATTGACAACCTGCTCCGGCATATTGAGAAAACCGGTCCCCTGCTTTCGCTCTATGAACTGCAAAGCATCGACGGATTCGATCTGCCGGTGATTTATACCATTTTGCCTTTTGTAAAAATAGGCGGCCACGACGAAAAGAAAAACTGGAGCTTCAGCGATGTTATGCGTAATTCAAAATCGGTGCTGTTTATTCGATACAGTGACATTCTTCAGCCTCAGTCTGGTTATGCCGATATCAGCGACAGTCTGCTGGCCGAAAGTCCCAATTCACGCTATCTGGGCAGCGGTTATAAACTTTACACCCGATACAGGTTTACGTATTATAACTTGCTTAGCGTTGGCATCACTGCCGAAAAGGATTATGGCGAGGAATTTCTGAAGGGCAGTCAGAAATCCGGATTTGATTTCTACAGCGCACATTTTTTTATTAAAAATCTTGGACCACTTAAAACATTGGCTGTCGGAGATTACAACCTGCAATTTGGGCAAGGGCTCACGCTTTGGTCGGGACTTGCTTTCGGTAAATCGTCCGAAGCCGTCAATGTGAAAAAGAGCGGACGTGGCATTGTCCCGTACACATCCGTTGACGAAAACATTTTCATGCGGGGTGCAGCAGCCCAGATCGACCTGAAACCTTTCACTTTTTATGGATTCATCAGCCGAAAAATGCTTGATGGCAACGTGAGTTCGGTTAATGATTCACTCAACACCGAAGAATTCATCATCAGCAGTTTGCAGGAATCGGGCTTGCACAATACCGCCTCGACCATAACAGATAAGGATGTCATGAGCGAATTCATTGCCGGAGGCCGGGCAGAATTCAATCAACCCCGCTTCAGAACCGGCGTTACGGGATACTACACTCGCTTCGGGCAAAGCCTTGCTGCAGGTGATCAGCTATATGAACGGTACGATTTCAGTGGAAGCGATAATCTGAATGCCGGCATCGACTATAGTCTGGTGATCAGGAATCTGAACTTCTTTGGCGAAGGATCATTTAGCCAAAGCAAAGGAAAAGCCTTTGTCAACGGGCTCATGCTGTCACCCAATCGATTATTGACTGTTTCCTTCCTGCATCGTTATATCGAACGGGATTACCATGTGTTTTATGCCGCCGCTTTTCAGGAAGCTTCGACTCCGCAAAATGAGCAGGGCTTTTATGTGGGCAGTGAACTGAAATTTTCACGCAAGTGGTTTTTCTCAGCCTATACCGATGTTTTTTCATTCCCATGGATGCGCTACCGTGTCGATGCTCCTTCCGATGGCATTGAGATGCTGGCACAACTCAACTATCGTCCAACCAAAAAAGCTGCATTCTATTTTCGTTTCCGTCAGGAAAATAAAGAAATCAATGCAGCAGAAACCTATTTCAATACGCTGCAAACCACAATAAAACGAAGTTACCGCATCAATGCGTCGTTTCCCGTTTCTGAAAGTGTAACCCTGAAATCACGGGCCGAATATCTGACCTTTAATGAAGGCGATGCTGAAACACGACAGGGGTTTCTGATCTATCAGGATATTTCATGGCGTAAGCATGGCAGCCCAGTGACTTTCAGTGCCCGCTACGCCCTTTTCGACACCGACACGTACGACGAAAGACTTTATGCCTACGAGAATGATGTGTTATACGCCTATTCCATTCCAGCATACTACAATCAGGGAAGCCGGATGTACCTGATGGTTCGCTGGTCTGTCATGAAGAATCTCGATCTCTGGGCACGCATAGCACACACTCATTATGTCGATCAAACCACCACCGGAAGTGGTCTGGATGAAATACAGGGTCCCAATAAAACGGAATTGAAACTGCAACTCAGACTCACTTTTTAACATAACTCAAAATTTTTTCTATTTTTGTCAACCCAAACCACCGAAACTCACTAAAAACAACTCAATATGTTCAAAAAACACCCCAAAGGACTAATAGGAGCTGCTCTTGCCAACATGGGAGAGCGATTCGGCTTTTACATTATGATGGCTATTCTACTGCTATTTCTGAACAATAAGTTTGGATTCAGTGGATCTGAAGGATCAATTATCTACTCCATTTTTTATGCTCTAATTTATGTTCTGTCTTTGGTCGGAGGATTAATTGCTGACAAGACAAAGAAGTATAAACGGACAATCACAATCGGATTATTATTGATGTCCGTTGGTTATTTCTTACTGGCAATACCGACAAAAACTCCAGTAGAAAACATGCCATTAATTTTAGCACTAACATGTTTTGGACTTTTTTCAATTGCCTTTGGAAATGGCTTGTTTAAGGGAAACCTACAGGCTGTTGTTGGACAATTATATGATAATCCTGAGTACGCTGATAAAAGAGAAACCGGATTTCAAATTTTCTATATGTTCATTAATATTGGTGCAATGTTTGCGCCTTTGATGGCTGTTGGATTAAGAAACTGGTGGGTTAAAAGCAATGGTTTTGAATTCAATTCTGATTTACCAGCATTATGCAATCAGCATCTTAATGGTACCATTACTCCTGAAGCAAAAATAAGATTTACCGAACTTGCATCGCAAGCTGGTAACACTTCAAGCGATCTTACAACTTTTGCCAATAGCTACTTAGACACTTTCATGACAGGCTATCATTATTCATTTGGAATTGCAATTGCTGCCATGTTAATCTCCCTAACAGTGTTTTTATTAAATAAGAAAAGACTTCCTGATCCTGCTGCAAAGAAGAAAAGTACTCAAAATGCTGCTGTTGTTGAAATGGATGTTAAAGAAATCCGTCAAAGGATCTACGCACTTTTCGCTGTTTTTGGCATTGTAATTTTCTTTTGGTTTTCTTTCCATCAAAATGGACAGTCTCTGACTTTATTCGCGAATGAGTATACTAGACTCCTAAATGTTGATCTTGGCTTTACAACCCTTGAAGGTGCTGAATTATTTCAGGCATTTAATCCAATATTTGTTGTGTTTTTAACACCTATTGTTATTGGTATTTTTGGCTGGCTTAAAGCAAAAGGCATTGAAATTTCTACACCAAGAAAAATTGCCATTGGAATGGGAATCGCTGCGATTGCATTTGCAGTTATGGCAATAGGTTCATTCACACTCCCCGATGCTGAAGAAAGGAAGGCAATGGGTGGTTTATCCGATGCAATGAGGGTTACACCTTGGCTTCTCATTGGAACATATTTAATTTTAACAGTTGCTGAACTATTCATAAGCCCTTTAGGTATTGCATTTGTTTCTAAAGTTGCTCCTCCACATCTCCAAGGAATAATGCAGGGAGGCTGGCTTAGTGCTACAGCAATTGGCAATCAGCTTTTGTTTATTGGCGTAATACTATACAACAATATTCCTGTTTGGCTTACCTGGACTGTATTTGTAACCGCCTGTGCCATCTCCATGTTCACCATGTTGTTCATGGTCAAGTGGCTCGAACGGGTCGCAAAATAATCTTCAAAAATCCGGCGCCTGCCGGATTTTTTTTTTGTCTGTTAGGCCCGACAGTTTCGTGATCTGCTTGCTTTAACCCAATAACCCAAAACAAACAATAGCTCATTGCATTCCTAAAGTTTAATCCGGGTTTACAATCATTGTGATCATGGTCTTACAGATCATTTATTCCAAATTGGTGTTTTGCGGTTTAGTTTCTATATTTGCAGCAAACCAGCTGTTATGAAAGTACTTTTTATCCTTGTTCTATTTAGCTTTGCGCTGAATCTGCATGCGCAATACCCCATCGGACACCGCAGCATCGATTTCACTGACCCAACACGCACCAGAACCATCAGTTGTGAGGTGTATTATCCGGGAACCACAGCCGGCGACGACGTGGCCTGTGCCACCGGTTCTTTCCCTGTAATTATTTTTGGTCACGGGTTCAGCATGGGCGTGGATGCATACACCAATTTTACAGATTCTTTGGCTCCGCTGGGCTATGTCATTGTGCTCCCCACCACCGAGGGCGGACTAAGTCCTGATCATGCCGAATTTGGTCTTGACCTTAAATTCCTTAACGATGAAATTCAAACACAGGCCGGAAGCAACAGCAGCTTTTTCCTGTATAATCATTTCAACGGAAAAACGGCTATTGCAGGACATAGCATGGGCGGTGGCGCATCTTTTTTAGCAGCGGCTTCCAACAGCAATGTTGATGCGCTGATCAATTTTGCTGCTGCCGAAACCGATCCCAGTGCCATCGCGGCTGCCGCCTCGGTAACTGCGCCTGTGCTCATGTTTCAGGGTGAAAACGATGGTGTAACCCCACCCGTTGACCATCAGATTCCCATGTACAACGCACTCACCAACTCATGCCGCTATAAAGTCACCATCCTGGGTGGTGGTCACTGCTATTTCGCCAATTACAATCTGGCATGCTCAACCGGCGAGTTTTTTACATCTCCTCAGCCCACCATCAGCCGCGAAGAGCAACACGATGCTCAGTTCGATATGCTGATTCCGTTTCTGGAATGGCATTTAATGGGAAATGCATCCATGAAAGCCGTTTTCGAAGATTCAATTTCCCAATCTGACCGCGTCAGTGCCGTATTTCAATGTCCTTCAGTCTCGATCGATGAAGTCAACATCCCTATGCAGATTTGGCCAAATCCTGCCAATGATGTGCTCTTTTTTCATGCCGGTCAGAACAATACTATGGAAATCCGCATTGTGGATCTAAGCGGCAGAGAAATGCTCCGGCAATCATTCAACGGTGAAAATATTTCAATCAACACAGCCAATCTTCCATCGGGCTACTACTTTGTTGAGGCAAAAGGGATTTCAGATTCAGGTCCAGTTAAACTATTGATTATTCACTGATGCAGGCATTTCCGGGCGGACGTCCCTACCATTCTCTTACCGAATACCTGCGTAACAGGCTTGGACAACGGATTCAAAAAGTAAGTGTCGATGGCGGTTTCACCTGTCCGAACCGGGACGGTAGTAAAGGAATTGGTGGGTGCACCTTTTGCAGCAATGCAGCATTCAATCCATCCTATTGCGCAAAGACAAAAAGCATTTTCACACAAATTGAAGATGGAATTGAGTTTCATGCCCGTCGTTATCGAAAAGCAGAACAATTTCTGGTGTATTTTCAACCCTATTCAAACACCTACGCCCCCATCGGTCAACTTGAGATGATGTTTAAGGAGGCACTCTCCCACCCCAAGGTTGCTGGAATCAGTATCAGCACACGGCCCGATTGTTTCACCGAAGATACAGCCTTGCTGCTGAACAGACTGGCGCAAAAGCATCTGGTATTTCTTGAACTTGGAATTGAAAGCATTCACGATGTCACGCTCAGAAGAATCAATCGCGGACACAATTATCAATGCACACAAACCGCTTTTGCATTGGCCAGAAAGTATGAATTATTTACCACTGGACATTATATTCTGGGTTTACCAGGCGAAAGCCGCGAGCAAATGCTGTTGGACACGCATGAACTGAATCAGCTCCCCATGAATGCCATTAAACTGCATCAGTTACAAATTGTTAAAGGCACCATGATGGAAAAGGATTATTTAATCCATCCGCAGGAATATCATCTTTTTGAGTTGCCGGAATACACCCGTTTTTTGGTTCAGTTTGTTTCGCGGTTGCGTCCCGACCTGCTCATCGATCGATTTGCCGGCGAAGTACCTCCGGCGCATCTGGTGGCACCCGACTGGGGCATGATCAGGTATGATGGGGTTTTGCGTTTGATTGAAGCACAGTTTCAAATTGAAAAATCATATCAGGGAATGCTTTGGCAGTAAAAGCAAAAGCCCCTGTGAAGGGGCCTTGCCTGCTGTTATGATTCGGGGGGGGGTATGAAATAAATGTATAGGTATATATTTCTGCATCTGCTTCTGAATGCAAATGTAAACGACTTAATCAATCGATCGAGGCCGATTACATCATCGGTCTCGCTTTTTGACAAACAGCCAAATACCTAAACTTTAAGTAACTGTTTTACTGACACATAGAATTTTATAAATCCTGTGTCAGATGATCAAAAGGAATGTGCAGAAAGAATTTTTCTTATCAAATGGAAAAAATGCTCAGCCTTTTCTCACAATCAGTTGCATATTTTCGTAAGAAACGACCACAATGCTTTCGTCTTTCTCAATATAGCCACTCATTGCTGTAGCGTCATACTGGTCATCCCCAATCATGATTTTACCGGATGGGCGGAGAATTGTTAAAGCTACACCATGGGATCCAATCAGATTCTTTAGCTGTTGGTCAGCAGCAGTGAATCCCATTTCGGAGCGCATTTCATCTTCGAGCGCCAAGGCGGAACCTGACACTTTAACTTTCACCAGCTTGCTGCTAATGTAAAACGAGCTGACCAAAGCAAGCAATATAGAAAAAGAGACGATTGCAAACGAGCGGGCAAGAGGGCCATAGTCGCCATCGGGCATCGAAAATCCCACATTACCGACCAGCGAGAGGGTAAGCCCAGCCACAATGAGTACAATTCCGGATACTCCGGCCACACCAAAACCTGGTATCACAAACACTTCGAGGGCAACCAACCCGACTCCTCCGATAAAAAGAAGGATTTCCCAATGCTCGGCGAGTCCGCCGAGATACAATGGTGCGAAATAAAGCAGTGCTGCGATTATTGAAACCAAAAGAGCAAAACCGATACCGGGCGATTGCATTTCGAAATAAATGCCTCCTATAATTAACATAATGAGAATACCACTGACAACAGGGCTGATCAGAAAATTGATAAACCTGTCAAGTGCAGTAATTTCCTGTTTAATGATGGTATAATCTTGTAATCCATTCAGAGCAATGACTTCCTCAATTGATTCAGCCTGACCTTCACAAAAACCATTTTCAATTGCTTCTGAAGTTGTGAAGGTCAGTACCTTGCCTGAATCGACAACCCCTTCGATAAAAACATCGGGGTCAACCATGGCTTCAGCGATCAAAGGGTCGCGCCCCTGAGCTTCGGCAGTGCTTCGCATCATGGAACGCATATAACTCTGGTATTTATCTGGTGCAGCTTCAGCATTCTGATTGACCACCGTAGCAGCTCCAATATTGGCGCCCTTGCGCATATAAATGCTGTCGCAGGCAATTGAAATTAAAGCACCAGCAGAAGCTGCATTGTTGTCGATAAAAACCCAGACCGGTTTTGGAAAATTCAGCAAAGCTGTCCTGATGCTATCGGCCGCATCGACCAGTCCACCATAAGTATTCAGGTGTACCAAAACAATATCAGCATTTACCTCCCTAGCCTCTTCGAGTGCGTTTCGGGTGGTTCTCCAGCTTGGGGGGCCAATCTCATCAAAAATCTGAAAATAATAAATCACTTTTCGAGGCTGCTCTGATTGCTGAGCATTAAGCCTCAACGGATTAATTCCCAAAAGGACCACCGTCCAGAATAACAATAATCCGGCTTGTTTAATCATATTGATATGTAACAAAAGTTTTACTGCTTGCTCCCATCTGTTCCCAGCCGATCAGAACCAATAGTCCATTCTGGTCATAGCTATAGTTGCTTGATTCCGAAATGCCATATGTTTCATTTTCGGTTTGCCAGCTAAGCAACTGACCAGAAGCATTATAGTTCAGTGTTTGCTTAATTTCATCACCTTTCAGGATTAATACAAGGTTATTAAATTCAACCTTTGTTTCAGAGCGCAGCTTCATGTCTCCGGCGGTACCTGAATACTCGGCAATCGAAAGCAAAATACCTGTAG
>CAZLHV010000027.1:0-7246 GCA_964559205.1 uncultured Bacteroidaceae bacterium | reverse complement strand
ATATATATCTTTGGTTTCAGTAATTTCAACTCCATTGCTATTCGGAACGGATTTGGTTACCTCTTTTTTATAGGTCTTGTTTTCCTTATCAAAAACATAATGAATAGTGTCTGAACCCAATTCATCTGTGAAAATATTTTGGGTCAAAAAACCCTCATCATCATAAATAAACGTACTGCTGTATCGAAAACCGATCAGGCTTTCTTCTTTGATCAACAGACCATTTTGATCAAAACTCAGAAGAATCTGCCTTACAGGTGTTTTATTGTCACTATCCATGGTGGCCAGCAAAATGGTTCTTACCGATTTATCCTTTACATGCAAACCGCTCAGCCAGGGATATGACAGGTCAACATAAGGATTTTGGGCATTTGCAGAAGAAGCAATCAACAACATAACAACAGCAATGAGATTTGTTTTCATGGTTTTAAATTTAAAAAAAGCTGTTCGGTAAGCCGGATTCTGTCGCCGGTCAAGACCGGGTCCCATCATTTATCTTGGACATATGTCGCCATATGCCTCGAGCAGCCTACCCCCCGGCTTGGGCGGGCAGCCCTAAATGCCGGTATACATGGCCTTGCACCCCATGAGGTTTGCCTGCCGTGCAGTTGCCTGCATCGGCTGTGAGCTCTTGCCTCACAATTTCACCCTTACCCCGACAAGTCGGGGCGGTATCATTTCTGTTGCACTTGCTGTCACCTGCAAGCAGGTGCCTTCCTGTTAGGAAGCATGGTGCCCTATGGTGTCCGGACTTTCCTCCCCTTACATATGTAAAGAGCGATGGGAAGAACAGCTTTATACAAAGGTAGAAATTTATTTGCTTTAATAAGCTTTTGGTCTGTTTAATTTTCATGACCGCCGGTTAGTGTCAATTGTGTCATATTGAAAAGCAGGATTTTTGTAATATTGTGGCAAAATAATTGAGAAGTCCGATTTGAACCACAAAACATTGCAGCCATGAAAAACTTTATTCTTATCCTGTTTGTCGTATCAATTGCTGCATCGTGCACCAGTTCACAGAAATATCTTGAAATGAGGCAATACGACATGGCGATTCAGAAAAGCGCCAAAAAACTCATGAAAAACCCGGACAAAGACAAACAAATTGATGTGTTATCGCGTGCCTGGAAGGCTGCCAATCAGCAAGATATCGAACGCATCAATTACCTTAAGACCACGGGACAACCCGAAATTTGGGACGAGATTTTTCAAATTTATAATCGTCTTAAATGGCGTCAGGATATTGTTAGAAACCTACCTCAGCCCGTCCTCAGTGCCATTGGGTTCAGCTTTATTGACTATACAAACGAAACGGTTAATGCACAGCGTAATGCAGCCGAATTTTATTACCAGAGAGGCATCAACCTCCTTAATATGGGCGACCGTGCTTCGGCCCGTCAGGCATATACTGAGTTTCTGAATACCCGGCGATTCTTTGCTACCTACAAGGATGTAGAACAACAACTGATCAGAGCTCAGGAGATGGGCACGGCCAATGTGCTCTTTATTTCAAAAAACAGCTCTGGCCAAATGTTGCCTGAAGGATTTCTTGAAGAGATTCTGAAAGTTTATCTCAGTGACATCGAAACGCGATTTGTTCGCTTCTTCACAAACTATGATACTTCGAGGCGCTATCACTATCGTTCTGTGCTGAATTTGACCAACGTGAATGTTTCCCCCGAAAGTGTTCGCGAAATATTTTATGAAGAATCAAAAGAAGTTCAGGACGGATGGAACTATGTTCTAGATTCGAATGGAAACGTGATGAAAGACAGCCTTGGCAACGACATCAAGACACCCAAAATGGTGAAGATTACCTGCCGTGTACGCGAAGTACAAATGCATAAGCAAGCGATCGTTGGTGGGTTTCTTGATATTTACGCAGCAGACAATACTCTCCTAAAGTCTGATCCCATTACGGCGGAAACCTTTTTCGACTATGTCTATGCATTTGCAGATGGAGACAAAAGTGTTCTGAAAGAAGAAACCAGAAGAAAGCTCGACAATCCGCCGATGCCATTCCCCGACAGTTTTAAAATGATTTGGGATGCATCGAGCATCGTTAAAAACGTGGCAAAGGATGCCCTGCTCCGAAACTCGTTCCTCTTTCAATAATCATGATATTTATATAAAGGGTCTGAATAATTCAGACCTTTTTTTTTTTGCTTCCGGACAACCAAAAGCAAAAAGCGGTGTTCTAAGATATAAGATGCCTGAAAGTCCTGACATCAATTCTATCGTTAACGGCTGCCTTAAAGGCAGGCGCCGCGCGCAGGAAGACCTGTACAAATTGTACGGCCGAAAACTGTTCGGGGTTTGTCTGCGGTATACGCAAAACCGGATGGAGGCCGAAGATGTGCTTCAAGATGGTTTCGTAAGAGTTTTCAAAAACATTGGAAGTTTCAAGAATCTGGGCGAACATTCTTTATACAACTGGATGAAACGCATCATGGTTAACACGGCCATTAACTTTCTCAGAGACAACAAGAAACATCGTTTCATGCTCGATGTGGAAACTGCCGCAGACTACACTGACGATGATGGAGATGATTTTTTCGCCGAACTCAGAACACTCATCAGCAGTGATGAAATATTAAACATAGTGCAGAAATTGCCTACAGGATACCGAATGGTTTTTAATCTTTTCGCTCTTGAAGGGTACTCTCATCAGGAAATTGCCGATATGCTCGCCATATCACCAAATACATCGAAAACACAACTTCACAAGGCGAGGCAGCATATCATTTCTTCAATTCGATCACTCACTCAGGATCGCATGATGATCCGAAACGTAATATAACTACCATGGAATGGAATGAACACGACATAGACGAATTCGGGCGTTCATCGCTTGGGTCTCTTGAAAAAGAGCCCCCCCCGATGACCTTTGAAAAAATCAGAAAGCGTGTGCTTTGGTACAGCATCTGGACACTTGGAGCTGGCTCAATGCTTCGCCGATTCTGGATTCTGCCCCTTGCAGCTGTATTGTTTTTTCTTGCAGGAGTTGCGTTATTGCAATCCAACAGCGGCACTTCATCGGGTCAATTGGCCGTACATGTCAGGCATCATTCTCTCACTCTTGATGATCAAAACAAGTCAGATTCATTGACTTTTCAAACAGCCACAAATACAACCTTTTCACAAAAGACTAACCCAGTGAGCAGCGCCAACAGTAATTATCCCCAGACTGCGCAAAAAAATTCAGGATTCCAACCATTATCTGTTCAAACCGTTCCGCAGGAAACCGCTACTGATGCGAAAAGCAATACTGCGAATATCAATGGACATCATCAGAAAACAATGAATTCCAATACTTCACCTGCATTAACAAAAGCAGAGGGCACAATGGCCGATTCACATGATAAGATCCCTGAGCAATTACTCACAAAGTCAGCTCTTATCCCTTCTTTTATCAACCTCACATGCAGTCAACCATTGATCTCTGAAGTGAAAAATCAAAAAAGCATCAATTGGTCGCTGAAAACAGGGCTGCAACTGACCTCATCAGCATCATTTTTTGCTACTCAAGCTGAAGAGTCAGGTTCAGCCAATAGGCAAATCTCTGCTTCTGTATCGCCGGCATTTGAAATTCGTGCTTCTTTCAAAGATTGGTTTTTGAGCACTGGAATTGAACACATCCAACTCAAAAACAAATGGAATGCTGATCGTCTTTTATTCAATACTACAGGAAATCTTGAATGGCAGCAAGTGAATAGTTTCTGGCAGGTCGACACCAGTGGCTTCTGGCACTACACCTATGTTGCGGACAGCATTGTGCATGTGGTTGATTCAGTGTGGGCATGGGACTATGACTCTACACTGGTACAGCAATTCGACAGCGTTTACGTGACTCATGCGGACACTGCGAATACACAAAAGTGGAACCGGATCATTCGGATGATTGAAATTCCGCTCATGGCTGGTTATACTCTTCATTTTGGTCGTCTAAGCACTGATTTATCTGCGGGGTTGGGTGCCGGTCTGATTTACTACGGAAAAGGACGCCAATATACTGGATTATACTCTACACAAGCACTGTCAAATTGGGCCATAAATGAACAATTTGGATTTTCACTCAACATATTGCTAAAAGCTGACATTCGCTTTCATGTAAGTGAGCGTTGGGCGATTGAGTTTTCACCATGGTACCGAAAGGCAATTCTATTCCCTTCCTTGAACGAGAATGAGTCCGTCAGACCAAGCAGTACAGGGTTTTCAGCAGGTCTTCGATATTTTTTTTAAATCATCAGGCAACCTTGATCAATCACCGTGTTTATAGTTCAGAAATCAAACTCAAAACAACATGAAAAAGTTCATTATTCCCCTGCTTGTTCTTCTAACAAGTCTTCCGGTTGTAGCTCAGTCTCAATGTCAGGCATATTTCTACACAGCTACAGATTCCACTACCTTATATATGTATGATGGTTCATACAATACAGATTCGAGCATGATCAATGTAGCGAGCTGGAACTGGACGCTCAATGGCATGGGCATGTCGTACACCTACACCACACAAAACCCCACACAATTGCTTAGCAGCCTTCCAGCCGGTGTTTACTTGCTTTGTTTGCAAATCACCACCTCCACATCGTGCACCAGCTCGTATTGTGACAGTGTTTTTATTGGAACACAAAGCGGATGTCAGGCAAACTTTTACTACAGCAATAATGCGAATACATTTTATTTCAACGACGCGTCGTTTACAACTGGCGGCGGAAATATTGTAAGCTGGAACTGGACTTTCAGTGGTGGAACCCCATCTGTCTCAACCCTGCAAAACCCAGTGGTGTCGTATCCTTCTCCAAACACAATATACTATGCAACTCTCACCATCGCGACCGACAACGGATGTACTGACACCTATACCGGAAGTGTTTACTATTATGATTCAACCAACTGCATCACATGGGTCGACACCCAGATTTATCCTGTAACCACAGTAGGAGGCAGTGACGGGGCAATCGATCTGACTGTTTATGGTGGTGGTTCACCCTACACATTCAGTTGGAGCAATGGTGCGTCAACCGAGGACATTTACGGTGTGCCTTCCGGAATATATTCAGCAACAGTTTACACAAACGACAGCATGTGTCCTCCATACACAATCACCGCATCGGTTCTGGAACCATACGATTCGAGCAATGTATTTGTAGATACTCTATATGGACCAGTCATTGACACTTGCTTTACATTCATTCCTGACAGCTTCTATGTGAGCAGCATTACCACCAGCGGAAACGTGGTTACAGTGATGTGGGTGTTTACCGGGCAGGGCCAAACAGCGACCATTGCAGTTGAATACACTTTCTCGGCATATGGCAGTCAGGTGGTGGTAATCAGCATTGACTGTGATCCTACCAAGAGCATTTCAACCTACATGAGCTACATATATATTCACGAATCGGTTGGCATTTCCGAAGTAAACAATGTGATTGGCATTTATCCCAATCCGGCAGATGATGTACTTCAGATCAGCGACGGAGAAAAATTCAGCATCATTAGAATTATTTCCCTCGACGGTAGTTTGGTCAAAGAAGTTTCCTTGCCCGGAAGTCAAATAGTTGTCAGCGACATTCCTGAAGGAGTATACATTATTCAGGGTCAATCGGCCGAAGGATATTCGAGCAACCGTTTACAAATTATCCGATAGGTAAGGAATAAAAAGCAATATTTTGCGATTTGTCAAAAACCCATCAACCACATATATCATCAAAAGAGAGCCGGTTAATGCCGGCTCTCTTTTTTAATTATGTCGGGCTTCTTACTCAAATCCCGGAAGAGTGTTTTTGTTATGTTCAGGATGATCGCGATCATATCTGCCGCAGTCGATTTCCACCGACAAGGGTTTTGTTGGCTTCTCGAAATCACCAGTATAAAGATCAATGGATTTGTCGGCGTATACCTTCTGCATAAATATAGCCCAGATGGGCAATGCCATGTTTGCCCCCTGACCATACGCTGTGCTTAGAAAGTGAACCTGCATATCCTCGGCACCAACCCAACAACCTGCAACAAGTTCGGGTGTAATTCCCATAAACCATCCATCGCTGTTATCATCAGTAGTACCTGTTTTACCTGCAATGGGATGCTTAATGCCATAGGTGCTTCGGATCCTGCCAGAAGTACCGCCATCTACCACGCCTTTCATGAGTTCAATCATCAGATAGGCTGTTTCTTCGCTCATGGCTTCCTGACGTCGCGGGACAAAATTTGAAAGAATATTTCCGTCTTTATCTTCGATTCGTGTTACAAAAATTGGCTCGGTATAAATTCCTTTATTTGCGTAAGTAGTTTGAGCTCCGACCATTTCATAGACGGTCAGTTCAGGTACACCAAGGCATATGGCATAAACTGCCGGGATAGGGCTTGTGATGCCCATTTTCCGGGCCAATCGGATCACGGCTTCGGGCGAAGACCGTTTGATCAGGTAGGCCGAAGCCCAGTTGATCGATCCGGCAAGAGCATAGCGAAGAGTAACCATATCGCCTTCTCTAATCTGCCCACTGTTTTTTGGCGTCCATGTTTTTCCGTTACCCAAATCGATTGTAACCGGAATCAAAGGAATTTTGGTGCAAGGTGAAAACTGGCCGTCGCCCATTGCCACCGAATAAACAAAAGGTTTGAATGTTGATCCCACCTGACGGCGGCTCAAACACACATGATCAAATTTGAAATGCTTATAGTTGATTCCACCAACATATGCCTTCACCCAGCCAGTCTGAGGCTCTACAGCCATAAATCCGGCATGGAGAAACCACTTATAATATCGAATGGAATCCATGGGAGAGATAATGGTGTCAAATTCACCCTGCCAGCTAAAAAGCCTCATAGGAACGGGTGTTTCAAAAGCTTTATTGATTTGGGCATCGGTAGCTCCATCCCTCTTCATCGACATATATCGATCTGACCGTCTTTTCGACATTTCGAGCAATTTGTCGACATCTTCCTGCTTATACAGAGACGTAAAAGGAGCAAAGCGTGCATTACGAACCTCGCGTTCGAACTGCGGCTGAAGATTTTTACCCAAATGCTCTGTAACGGCCTCTTCAGCATAGCGCTGCATTCTTGAATCGATGGTTGTGTAAATTTTCAGACCATCGGTATAGAGGTTGTATTTTGTACCATCAGGTTTGGTGTTTTTATTGCACCAGCCATACAACGCATTATTATCCCATTGCTCCTTTGCAATCTGATACTCATACTCATTTGGAAAATTGTCCGGATCAGGCTCTTCCTCATTCATCAG
>CAZLHV010000026.1:0-24216 GCA_964559205.1 uncultured Bacteroidaceae bacterium | reverse complement strand
CCACCGCCACCACATCATCGGGCAAAACAAATCGAATATCTCCTTTCGACTTTTTTTCAGCACTCTGGTCTTCAGGAAAAAGGTCGTTAACCACAAGGTTGTTTGAGTGAATATCGGCCCTGAGCGATAAACGTTCGTTTTCGGAAAGCAAATAAGGAATGACATTGCGCAGCACACCATAGCCACTGAAATCACTTTTCCCATACGTAATGTTAAAACTGTCGAGATCGAGATCAGTATTGGTAAATACAGCCTTGAGATAGGGAATGGATGCGCTGTTTTCCATGTCGCGCGATTTAAAAACGGCTTTGCTGATGTTAAGCGTTCCGTCACTCCGGCTTTCGGTAAAGTCCTTGGCGCTGAGCCGGTTCAGGTCTTTGATGCGGCTTTCGTATTTCACATCGAACATCACGGTTCCGCTCATGGTTTCAATATCCTCCCACCTGCCCCATTCAAGAATTTTTTCGAGCGAAAGTTCTCCTTTGGCCTGAAGTTTTACACGTGGTTCAGAAAAATCGCGGATTTGCATCGCTCCGCTAACCTTTTTCTTGTCGAGTTCGGCGCTGAAATCCCTGAGCGACAGCATCCATGTTTTTTCGTTGCTGAAATCTGTACAACTGAAACGGCTTTTGAATCTGATATTGCTGAGTGCTATTCCATTTTCGCTTTGCTCCATGAAACCATCCTGCAGCGACATGTTTGCTTCAACTGCAGGCATACGGCCGTCGCTGTATGAGCCTTTGATGTTTGACTGAAGACTGACGGTTCCCTTATGACTGAAATCGTCGAAAAAATTCTGCTGCTCCTGCGGAAGAAGCGAGATGAACTGATTGAGATCGGTTTGACCAGCATTGACGCTGATATCGACCCATTGCTTATCAGGATGATACTGCACTTGCCCGGCAGCAAGAAGCAGCACTTCTGAAATGGCAATCTCTGCCTGTGTAAATGAAACGGTTTGAGCCGCCGAATTGACCGATAGCGTTGCATCAACCTCAGCTTCGGAACCGGGAATGAAATACATGCCTCCCGTGTGAATGGTATCGACACGAAGCGAAGAAGAGAAGCGCATGGTAAAATCGTCGTTGCGAAAGTCGCCACTGGCACTGGCACTGAAAAGCTGAAACTGATACTTTTGCCTGCTGCGCTCGTCGGAATACGACGCCTGCACATCGTTGATGTAAATCCTGTTGAGGCGGAACGAAACCCCGTCATCGCTGCTTTTACGGGCCGTGTCGGCCTTGATGAGATGAAAATTATCGCTGCCGTCAGCAAAAACTTTCAAATCAACAGTCCCGCGGCTCATGCCAATTTGCCTGATGTTGTAATCGCCGGTGATGAGGTCAATGAGGTCGAATTCAAGCGAAACCCAGGATGCTGAAAACAAATTTCCGGTTTTTTGGGGCGTAGCATCACTGGCCGAAACATTGTTGAAGATCACCGACACCATGGGAAAGTGATGAAAGAGCGACACATCGATGTCTTCGACTTTGATTTCCGTGTTGAGCTCTTCGTTCACACGGCTCACTACCTTTTGTTCAATCTGATTCTGGAAAATAATCACCAGCAGCCATGCAAGCAACAGCAATGTTAACAGGGAGCCGAATACCCAGAGAAAAATCCTGAGCAATCGCCAGTACCACTTTCTTTTAGGTTTTGTTTTGATTTCCTGATCCATCATATGCTATAACGCCGGAAAGCTAAAATTAATTTCATGAAGAGGTAAAACTATCCCATCCCTGTGCTTTGAGTGCAATGCTCTGCCCGGCTTTGCTGATGAGATTCATCCCTTCGTTTTTATCGGTGATATGACCAATCACTGTGATATCGTCGCGGTCTTTCAACTGATCGTATGCTTCGAGCGGAACGGTAAAAAGCAGCTCGTAATCTTCGCCTCCGTGCAAAGCCAGCGTCAGTTCGGGCAGGTTAAATTCCTCAGCTACTCTGGCGGTTTCAATATCGATGGGGATCTTGTCTTCGTAGATGCTGCATCCGGTGTTGCTTTGCGAACAAATGTGGTGCAATTCCGACGAAAGGCCGTCAGAAACATCCATCATGGCGTTGGGCGAAATGCCGGCTTGCGCAAGTTTCTGGATGATGTCGAGGCGGGGCTCGGGCTTAAGTTGCCGCTCAAGCACATATTCATATCCCTGCAGATCAGGCTGAAATGCAGGATTGGCGTCGAAAGTTTTTTGCTCCCGCTGCAAAATGAGCAAGCCGGCATAGGCAGCGCCAAGGTCTCCGCTGACACAAATAAGGTCATTCACTTTGGCACCATTGCGGAAAGCCATCTGTTGCGGTTTGGCTTTCCCCAATACAGTAACCGAAAGCACAAGGCCGTGGGCGCTGCTGCTTGTGTCACCCCCGATTAAATCGACCTTGTGGGTATCGCAGGCTAGTTTAATGCCTGCATAAAGTTCCTCGAGTGCTTCGACCGAAAAACGGTTTGAAATGCCAATACTGACAAGGATTTGCTGTGGCACGGCATTCATGGCGGCAATGTCGCTAAGGTTTACAGCCACTGCTTTGTAGCCAAGGTGCCGCAATGGCATCCAGGCAAGGTCGAAATGTACACCTTCGAGCAAAAGGTCAGTCGAAACAAGGGTTTGCTCATCGGCGTCGTATTCTACTACGGCAGCATCGTCGCCAATGCCTTTAAGGGTGCTTTTGTTTACAATGGGGAAGTTGGCGGTCAGATGACGGATGAGCCCAAACTCGCCAAGGGCGGAAATTTCGGTGCGTCCGGGATTTTTGTCGTCGAGCATGATGGCTGCTGATTTTGTGCAAAAATACTAAAACAGCCAAAAGCCACTGCCCGCCATGTGAATTGTTATTAACTGCCATTTGTTCGTGCCTGAGCAGTGAGTGGTGGCATCACCTTTATCAATCTCACAAAAGATCAGACCTTTTACAACAATGAAAGGGGTGTAACCACCACTTCGGGCTGAAAAAGATATCGTCGCCGTCCAGGCAACTGTCTGCACAGGATCCGGGTGCGTTTTTTTTCAAGGCGTATATAGCGTTGTTGTTTATACAAAAACTCCTGTCCGTCGTTGAGTTGATCCACAAGGCACTGATGCTTCTCTGGGGCAACATCCTCAATATTCATGCGGTATGTAGCTTTTGGCTTTTCGATTTGCTCGAGTGCTTCGGCTTTCCATTCGGGCGTATATGGATAGAGTTGCATTGAAACCCTGAGCAGAAGGCGACATGCATCCTGCCATTCTTCGCCATGCGATTTAACACGACGGCCAAAGTGCCTCCACACCATGGCATGAGCCAGTTCGTGACAAAAGATTATCAGCATGTGTCCGGGTGGCAGGTTGCGGCGGATCATGATTTTTGCGTAAGTTTCGCGGTCATCGGCTCTGAACGAACCAAGCCTGAGCTTGGCATCGCGTTGAAAAAAGAATTTCACCCTCAGTTCTGCAGCCGTCTGCAACAGAAAGCCAGCCGTATCTGTATTAAATGTCCATTCAAGATAATCGGTCGGAATGGCTTGCACGACAAGAACCCTCCGTTGATTAATCGAGTTTAAGCACTGCGAGGAAAGCGCTCTGCGGCACTTCGATATTACCAACCTGTCTCATGCGTTTCTTTCCTTTCTTCTGCTTTTCGAGCAACTTGCGCTTACGCGAAATATCGCCACCGTAGCATTTTGCAGTAACGTCTTTGCGATAGGCCTTAATGGTCTCGCGCGCAATGATTTTAGCTCCAATAGCGGCCTGAATGGCAATGTCGAACTGCTGCCGCGGAATCAAGTCTTTCAGTTTTTCGCACATGCGGCGGCCAAAAGCATAGGAGTTGTCCTTGTGTATAAGCGTCGAGAGCGCATCGACCTGATCGCCATTGAGAAGGATGTCGAGTCGCACCAGATCGGCTTCCTGATAGCCGCATTCGTGATAATCGAACGAAGCATAGCCTTTCGAGATGCTTTTAAGCTTATCGTAAAAATCGAAAACAATTTCAGCAAGAGGCATTTCAAACGTCACTTCAACGCGATCGGTTGAGAGGAATACCTGATTCTTCAGAATGCCGCGCTTATCGATGCACAATTTCATGATGGAACCAAGATACTCTGATTTTGTAATCACGTTTGCCGTTATATATGGCTCCTCGATGTAATCTATTTTAGTCACATCGGGCAAACCACTTGGGTTGTGCACTTCGATGAGTTCCTGCTTATGGGTATATACTTTGTACGAAACGTTTGGAACCGTAGTGATCACATCCATGTTGAATTCACGGTCGAGACGTTCCTGAATGATTTCCATGTGCAGCAATCCCAGGAATCCGCAACGGAAACCAAATCCCAGAGCGGCAGAAGACTCTGGCTCGAAGGTCAGCGAAGCATCGTTCAGCTGCAGCTTTTCAATTGATTCGCGTAGTTCCTCGTAATCATCGGCATCGACCGGATACAGTCCTGCGAAGACCATGGGCTTGGCTTCTTTGAATCCTTCGATAGCCGAGCTGCATGTTTTTTCCACGTGGGTGATGGTGTCGCCAACACGCACTTCGCGGGCGACTTTGATGCCTGAAATGATGTAGCCCACATCGCCAGCAGACAGTTCGCTTCTGGGCTCAAGTTTCATTCCAAGGGTGCCGATTTCGTCGGCATGATACTGCTTGGCGGTGCTAAGCAGTTTAACGAAATCATCGGTTTTCATGGTTCCGTTCATGATGCGGAAATAGGCAATGATGCCACGGAAGGAATTGAAAACACTATCGAAAATAAGGGCCTGCAGGGGAGCATCTGGATCACCCTTGGGGGGCGGAATCCGGTTGATAATGGCATCGAGAATTTCCTCGACGCCCATGCCGGTACGTGCGCTGGCCTCGATGATGTCTTCGCGGGGGCAACCCAGCAGTTCGACAATCTGGTCTTTCACTTCTTCGGGCATGGCACTGGCCATATCCATTTTATTGAGCACCGGAACAATTTCGAGGTTATGATCAATGGCCTGATAGAGATTCGAGATGGTCTGCGCCTGAATGCCCTGGGTGGCATCGATAACGAGCAATGCACCTTCGCAGGCTGCAATGGCTCTTGAAACCTCGTATGAAAAATCGACGTGACCCGGAGTGTCGATGAGATTCAACTTAAAAAGCTGTCCCTGATAATCAAAACGCATCTGAATGGCGTGACTCTTAATGGTGATCCCTTTTTCGCGTTCGAGATCCATGTCGTCGAGTACCTGGTTCTGAAATTCGCGCTCAGACACAGCGCCGGTGTGTTCCAACAGCCGGTCAGCCAGGGTCGATTTGCCGTGGTCAATGTGGGCAATAATACAGAAATTGCGGATATTCTTCATATTCGGGTGCAAAAGTACAATTTTATGTGTGAATTTGCTAATGACATATTACCACATCACACTCAACATGCTGAATCAGATTTGCTGATTTGAGAATTCAACGGGAGCCCAAACCAGCTTTATCTTTGACGAATTCAGCAAATGGAATGGCTTGCGATGGATAAACCTAATCGGATAAGCGGCAATACAAGAACCAAACAATTGATCAACCCAGATGAAGCATTGGAAATGTAATAACCTAAAGCTTAGCAGTTTGTTTTTTCAGGCAGCCGGGATAATCCCGACAAACGCATCGTGAAATCGCCCTTCTGCAAAAAGCGCATTTTCCAATACGTAATCTATATTAAACCCGTGACAACACATGATGATAAACTACAAATTTCCGGTCGGCGAAACCCGTTATCGGCTGATTTTGCGCAGTAATTTTCACAAGCAGAGTACACAAAGAATTTATGTGCATTTAAGAATTTGATAAAAGAAGGCGAGTGATATCAGAAAATCATTTCGGGAGCCACTTCTTCTGTCCTACGGTCTTTGTGTTGCACTCTGTAACGGACATAATACTCGAACTGACCTCCACCGACAATAATATCTGTGATCACGACTCTAGAAGAATCGACTTTCAGCATGACTACATCGCCAATGTAATGAGGGATGGCAATTCTGCTTGAGTCTCTGGTGTAACCGGCTTCGACCAGTCCTCGGTATTTTTCGAGGTGAGTGGCAACTCTAAATAAGCTGTCGATGGTTCTGTTTGCCATGGTTAACCTGCTTAGTTCCTGTTGATATTTCAGTTCCATTTCTGCCATGGCTTGTTGATGCCGTTTGCTGGCAGTGAGGTTAAAATAGATCAAAAGACCTATCACTGCAATAAGAAGGATGGCTCCAATGATTCGCCATGTTTTGGGATTTCCTTTTTTTTCTGTTGGTTGAATCTGTGATGCAGGTGTTTCCATATTCACCGTTCTTTATTGAGCAAATGTAACAAAACTTTTTTCAACGCTGTTTTCTAATCATCTTCTGGCAAAATAAAAAGTATAACTTTACGGAGCAAAAGAATTCAACATGAGCAATTTTAATCAACTTCCCCTGCTTCAACAAGCCGACTTAAAAGGAAAAGTGGTGCTGGTCCGTGTTGACCACAATGTGGTGAAGAAAGGTTTGATTCATGACCCGTACCGCATTGACGCGACATTGGGAACGCTTTACTACATTGTTTCCCATGGCGGCAAGCTCATTCTGATGACTCACGTGGGCAGGCCGAAAGACAAAAAAACCGGTGCAATCAACATCGGCCCGGAAAGCTCGGTTGAGCCTATCATGCAATATTTCGAGAACAAGCTGCACGTAAAATTTGCCATACCGGAATTTCGTCCCGACGGCGACAAAGGATACAGCGGCATTGAAACATCGGTGAATCACCTGATCCGCGACCTACGCGAAGACCGCATCGACGGCATCTATCTGCCAAACACACGCTGGTTTTCAGGCGAAGAAGCAAAAGGCGAAAATGCCGATCACTTCGCTTATCAACTTGCCGGACTCGCCGACATTTTTGTCAACGATGCGTTTGGTTCATGGCAGCCACATGCATCAACAGTTGGCATAACCAAATACCTGCCATCGTACGCCGGATTTTTACTGCAAAAAGAAATGCAGAATCTCGATCGTATTTTCGAACCGCAAAAGCCCTTTGTGGCTGTGGTAGCGGGCTCCAAGTTCGACACCAAAATAGACAGCTTGTTTACCTTGCTCGAAAAATCGGATTATCTGGTTTTGGGCGGCGTGATTTACAATGCATATCTCTGCGCAAAATACGGTTTTGAAATCAAAGGTCTCGAAGCCGGTGATATTGAACACGCACACCGCTTTGTGGATTTTGCATCCAAACATCCGGGCAAGCTGGTGGAGTTGCCGTTTATTGTGGAGTCCGACACACTTGAAGGCCGCGTGGAAGGCCAGTTCCGGACACATGATATCCGAACGATAAAACCCGGAACAAAACTAAATTTCGTGCTCGATGTGGCGCGTGAATCTTTCAGCGAAGAAAGTGTGCTGGATATATTTCATGGGGCACACACCATTTTCGTAAATGCTGTAATGGGCTTCACGCCTCATTTTAACGAAGGCACTATTGCATTGGACGAGCTGATCGATAAAAACATTGATGCGGTTAAACTGTACGGAGGCGGGGACACCATGCAGGAATTGAAGCGATTGCTGCCTGGCTTGTACATTATGGCCATTGACAATCCGAAATACTATATTTTTACAGGTGGCGGTGCAGTGTTGAAAGCCATTGAACAGGGCACAGCGTATGGGCTGGAGCCGGTGAAAGCGCTTTTAAGCAGTCTGTCTTGAGTGGCCAAAAGTCAATGATATTTCGTGTCAATCATGTTTTACTCAAAAAACACTGTAAAAATCGGATTGCACATAACTTTTCTTAAAGGCTCGTAATAAACCCAGCGACCAACTTCAACACCTGTTACTTCCTTTTTAACAGCCATTGTTGAAGGCGAAAAATACCATTGCTCGGTAAAATTAATTGAAAGCGAAGCACAGATATTTATGGTGTCAATATCGCTCACCAGACCTGATTTGTGTACGGGGAAATCGCCCGGAGCATAGGATTCATCGCAAATCAAAACATCATTGGTATCGGGACCGATTGCTTCAAGTCCATGAATTTTATCTAATCTTTTCAAGGCATTCTGCATGCTGAAAATATAATGACGGATAGATGAATGATCAGGGAATACCGATGGGATAAAATGCGGACTGCTCTCCGGACAGCCGGTTGACAGATTGTGTTTGTATCGATATTCGGGCGCCAGAATCTGCCAGTCGTTCGCAACTGAAGGATTGTTTTTGATCCAGATAATGGCCGTATCCGTTATCACCAGTTCGTTTTTTTCGCCAACAAGATTGATGTGCTGAAAAGCCACACCCCATGAAAAAACCTCCTTTGAAATTTTCATGTTGACCGAATCGTAGCGCCACTGCTCGTTGAACACCATATTGGAAACATCATAAAACAACGAATATACAGTGTGCAGTAAAGTATCGGCACGCGTATCGTCTGAACCCCACGATCCAATCACAGTATCCCCATAATAAAACTGCCGCTGCAATTCATTTCTTTCATACTGAGAAATGCATTCCGCATCGGTATAACATACAAGATTTCCATGAATAAGACTGTCATCTAGTCTTTGCAGAAAAGCGTGGCGATACGAAGGCTCGATGTTCTGCCAACTCCAGCCATATTCATAATCGGATCCTGATTTCGTTGTATCGCGTATCTGCACATCGTACACCACCCTATTGGCCAATGTAAGCAGCGTTTGTCCATGAACATACGAAGAAACAAAACAAACCAATAAAACAAAGAACGTTCTCATCTGTTCATTTTTTCTTTGATGACTCCCTGCATCAGCTGAAAGAAACGGTTGCGTTGTTTTTCGGCCATACCACTGAGCTGCGTCGATTTACGGATGAGGCCGTTAAGCCAATTGCGCGTGGCGGTACAAAATACTTCGTCGGCCGTTTCGAGCGTGTTGAAGGTAGAATGACGCAGAAACACTTTTTTGTTTTTCCCAATCGAAGTGTAAATACAATTATTTCCAATTTCGATATCACAGAGATAAAATGTGTAATTGTGATCGCCTGCATGATCTTTCCGTTTGGATCCTGACTCAGCCATGTTGCGTATCTCGGAGATCAGGGATAGCAAATCATCATATAATTTCTGCGGTGTCTCATTTTCCTTAAAAAAACCACTTTCCGAATAAAAATCGATTTGTTTGAGAATACTGTTCAATGTATGTTCGCTCCAAATCTCTGTTGAGGGAACCAGTCGGTAGGCTTCAAGTATCTGCATGCCTGTTGCCATAAGTTCTTCGGGTGCCGCCTGATCTTCGAAAAATCCCTGCTGATATTCCGGCACATTCATCACCGAGCGCATCCAGTAATAGCATTTAAACCAGGCCAGCTGCGGGAATGCAAACAACATAAAAAAAGGAATGTCGTCGGCAACATAGACAATCTCGCGCTCATTGGCATTTTTTAATAGCTGCATTCCATCGCGAATATGATCTAAAAACTGCTGAAATCCCGATTGTTCAGCAACGGGCAAATTGTAATTGAAATGAACCGAACCTCCACGGGCTGCGCAAAAGCTATCAAACGAAATATGGAAATGATTGCAAAGCATCACGATTTCGCTGAGTGAAAATTCAGTTTCACCCCTCAGACGGCGATAAGCACTGTCGGTACTGACGCCCAACAAATCGGACATCTCGTTTACAAGACTGTAGCCCGCCGGCATCACAGCCCGCATCGACTCAATGAAGGCTTCCTGCAAAGACTCTTTTTGTTCCATAAAATTTCAGCTGTTTTCAGTAATCGAAACGAAAATAATTTGCAATTTATGCAAATTTGGCAACATACATTTGCAAAAATCGCAAAACAATAACATGAGCGATAATAAAGAACGTCATTGTTTGCAATAATTGCGTCAAAATCGTTTACTGATGCGGGTTTCCGTTTTGTCACGGTTCATGGAGGTTCTAATTTTACCTCATGAAACTCAAAACACAAAACGTCATGAAAACACAAAATTTTTTCTTCAGTCTTTGTCTGTTTGTTGCCATCAACATGATTAATGTAATGAAATCTGTACAGGCACAGGAAAAACTGGCAGTAATGAACATTTACACGAACCTTTCCGGCTATAATGCTGTGAGCATGGGGAATCTGTACCGGATTCAGATGGCCAAATACAATCAGTATTCGGTGATCGACCGCTGGGATATGAACACATTAATTTCGGAAAAGAAGATCAACGCCGATTGCAACAATACGCAGTGTTTGACCGAAATCGGGAAAGTGATCGGTGCCACGAACATGGTGACCGGCTCGGTGGAAAGCTACAGCAACAATACCATCATGATCACCATACGTCTGATCGACGTTGACTCGGCCAAAGCGGTTAAGACCGTAATCACCGACTACATTTACAATCCGAAAGAAATTGTCGCCATGATTGATCTCTCGGTGAGAGAGCTGCTTGGGATGAGTGTCGATGTAAACCTGAAAACGAAGCTCACCGATAAAAATGCATTTGCCAGTTCACAAAATGTGCGCAGCGGTCGCCTCAATGCATCGGGTCCACGAATTGGAATGACTGTGCTCACTGGCGATTTTGCCAAAACCATGCAGCGCCCGCAGCAATTGGGTGGATTTGACGGATATCCGGCCATGTTCCAATTTGGCTATCAAATGGAAGCACAGTATTTAAACGAAGGAGCTTTTCAGGCGCTGTTTGAATTCATTCCCATGATTTCAGGTCTCGATCAGAGTCTTTTCATCCCATCGTTTACCCTCATGAACGGTCTTCGCAACAACCGCAACGGATGGGAATTTGCCTTTGGTCCTACCATTGTTTTGAATAAAACCGCCAAAGGATACTTCAGCGAAGGAGAATGGCATCTTGCAAGCGACTGGAATGACAGCATTCCGAATCCGAACTACATTGTATCGCGCACCGACAGCCGCGGTGATTACCAGCTAAGCTCGGGCTTTGTGTTTGCTTTCGGCAAGACATTCAAAAGCGGCAACCTGAACATTCCGATTAACATGTACGTCATTCCTTCAAAGGAGGGCATTCGGTTCGGAGCTTCGTTTGGATATAATTCAAAAAACAGAAACTAAACAGGGCCATCTGCTGTTGCTCCGTGACTCAATCGGGGCAGCAGCGGAACCCCATCTAATACAAAATGCCATGAAAACAAAACTCATTATTCTCGTCGCATTTGCAGGTCTCATTACAATGTCATCTTGCAATTTCGTCCATCATGGACCGCGTTACAGGCATCTGAATAAAATCCCCGCAAGCATTAGCGTCAGCAACCCCTACGAACAGAGCATTGCAAACAAGATTCCGGATCAGAAAGACAGCCTGACAATTGCAGCAGTTGAAGACACCCTGCAACAAACAAGCGCAATACAGATTGCTTCAAACATGAACGACACGACTGTTCAGCCTGCAGAACCTCAAAGATATTTGCCCTCAGATCCATCTGAATCCGTTATGACCAGCCTAATTTCATCCGTCACGGTCAAACTTCCATCTTTTAGGAAACACAGTAACCTATGCTCAGCTCCCAAGTTAAAAACCGACGATGGCTTGATCAGGGTTGTACTTATTGGAGCAATCATTCTGGCCAGTTTCGCAGTACTTGGTGGACTCATCGCAGGAATAGAAGGGCTGATGGTAGCCATGTTTTTCTTTATTCCGCTGTTTTTACTGGCGTTGGCCATCCATTACATGGTTCGTTACGACAAGAAGAAAAAAGGGACCGACCATGCCAGCACTTTTGTAAGTGAAGGTCAGGCATCTGAACCAAGCCAGCGCAGGACCAGAACAAGGAAAGAAAAAACCGATGACTACCGGAAGCCATTTCCCTGGGGCATTCTTGGCGTGGTATTGCTGTTGGCCATCCTTATCCCAATGATTGGCGGCATTCTATTGCTTGCTGCGCTTGCCATAGCTGTACTGGCTGGCGGAGTGGCACTGGGTCTGTTTGTTTACAACAAATTGTCAGGTAAAAAATAATCACAAACCAAAAAATCATGAAAACAACAATCATTATGACGATGATCTGCTTTGCAGCAATCGTCGCTGGAAAATCGCAGAACCCCACATACAGCCGTACGCTTGAAACAACCATTGTATCGGCAGATCATTTCGAGGAATCAAGACTGCAGCTGATGCATCTGACCGACAGTTTACACTGCCTGCTGATAAGCCTGAGCGAAGAAAAAGACGGCAGCAAGCCGGCCTTGTTCGATGCTGAATTTTACACCGATGAACAGGGGTATCAGTTTATAGACCGAACGCTGGCGCTGCTGGGACACGTGGCTTATAAGAAAGCCGGGTTAAGCCTGTTGACCGCTACAAGCGACACCCTTTTGCTGCGACAAAAACTGGATGAAAACCGAAAAAGCATTGAAGCATTGGAACAACGATTGTCATCGGGCGAAGGCGATTGTATGGAGTTGTTGAATCTGCTAGAACAGCTAAAGTCCGAACGCAGCGAGCTGGAATTACAAATGCAGCGTGCATGGTTACTTTCATCGCATCCGCATCATGTGGTCATTCACTTAAGAAATTAGATGATCATTGATTTTTCGGATCCAAAGGTGCCAGCCTGGCCCATCCCAGAAATTTCAATTGCAGAACCGAATCAATTTTTTCCCGAGGCTGCGATGGCTCCAGAACATTAAAAACACCCACCACAGGCATTCCTTTTAATGTTCTTTTGCCATGAACTTTCGGTTTGAGAATCATTTCCACGAAAGCATCCGACTCATGGTTTTGAGGATGCAATTTTGCTCTGAAATAAATATCATCATTTGCAAAAAATTCTTTCGAAAAGACCTCAACGATTCGCTCTTCATATGGTGCAGTAATTTCAATAAGCCGACATGACTTATGAAGACATTTCAACACATGAACCTCATTGAAGTTGCTCCCTTTGATACGTAAATCGTATTGCCTGTTTTTCGCCTCAGTGAATGATTCTCTGGTAAAAAACCCGAACGGCAACTCCAAACGAAAAGGGCTCCAGCGACCAGGAATGATTTTCATCCGGCTTAATCTGATGCAAACAATAATGATGATGCTACCGGTCAAAAAAAGTTTAATGAAGAAGAAACCAATGGCCGATCCCAAACCCCAGAACAACCAGGTGAGCAGAAACTGAATACCAAAAACAATTAAATAGGAGGTGAGTAATCGATCGGAAATCCTGTCTGAATCAACAGCAAGATGATCGGCGTATCGGGTGGAGTTGTTCAGTGCATTATTGAGAATTGTAGCAAAAAAAGAAACGATAAGAAAATAAAACAGCGGAGAAAGAATCCATGAAATATGTTCTATTTTATCGAACATCAGAATGAAGTCCCACACCCCGTGCAATAATGCTGCGAGGATGATAAACACGGGAATAATAAGCATGGCTGGTTTTTGCTTTCGATACCTGACCAGCACAATGCCATAAGCAAACACAGCCCCAAAAAACATATGTCCGATCGTACACCAGATGGCTCGGGAATCCATGATAAAAAACCCATAGCGATAGAAATAATACACATTTTCAACAGCACTAAAACCTAAGGCTGCCAGACTGGCATAGAGTACCATGTCGATGGGTTCGTTCACCTGTTTTCGAAATAAAACAAGAAACAAAATAAAGGGAGTCATTTTCGACACTTCTTCAACAAGGCCGATACTCAAAAAGCAATACAGGAAATCGTTCAGAAAATGTCCGTTCAGGTCACACTGAATGTATGGCCATAAGAAGGCATGATAGGCATCAACGAGTAAAACAGAAGCTCCTCCGGCTAAGAATACAGACACCAAAGCCACGAGATGATCTTTCTCAAAAATATCGATCTGCCTGAAATAATCGATCCATATCAAGGCCATGAAAGCCGAAATCATTGAAAAAAGAACAATAATAAAAAGCTCCATGTCAACGAATCATTTAATCTCAATGGGATCGCCAAGAAATCGCGGCGAAATGTTGAGAAACAAATCAATAAAAAGCTTAACCCGTGCAAATTTCTCGCGCACTTTGGTTTTAAAACCATTATATGCCGTAACATCGGTTGCAGCAAAGCCCACGGCATCGAGTCCATAGGCCCGTGCAATAAACACTGCACGTTTGATATGAAAAGGCTGCGAAATGATGGTAAACTTTGTTTGCCCGAAAATCTTCCACATTCTGATCACTGAATCAAGGGTGCGAAAGCCTGCATAGTCGCAATATATTTTTTCGGGCGGTACACCGCGACTTATCAGTTCATTTTTCATGTCTTCAGGTTCATTATACCCGGCGGTATGGTTGTCTCCGCTCACAACAATGTTTTCGATCTTCCCGGCTTTGAACAATTGCACAGCCGCATCGATCCGATGAAAAAAGTAGAGGTTGTTTTGTCCTGAAGACAATGTTTTGATGGTTCCCAGCAAAAGGGCAGTCTTATTGGTTGGCAAAGAATCAACTTCTGTAAATACGTGGGATTGAGTTCTGATATTCACCACCACATCTGCTACAGCCACAATAATAATCATCAGGAAGGTCACACGCAAAGTCCAGCCAATCAAACAACGGATAAAAGCAGGCATAATCAAATAATTAATACAAAAATAGCTAAAAGCATCACTGTAAGGCTGATTTTTTTACATATAACTAATTATATATTTCATGTGTTATTTTTTATTTTTCGTCTAAAATTACAACCAAGCAATTGATTTTTTATTTTATTTGTGGTATATTACGAAGTTTTATTCACCAGAAAACAAAACCCACTTCATATGAAAAAACTCATCCTGGCCTCATTGATTTTATCTTTGGTGTTTGGATTCAGTTCTTGTCAAAAGGACAAGGATGATCCGGACGGAAACTTGAATTATGGCTATGTGAAAGGCACAGTGTACACTCCATCGGGAGTGAAGGTGCCAGCTGCCAATGTATTTGTAGACCTCGAAGGCGAGATTTACATTGCACGGACTGACAAAAACGGATACTTCTACCTTAGAGTTCCAGAAGGTGAGCAAACCCTGAATGTACAGGGCGGAGACGGCAGCATATTCCGGAGCCAGTACTCCATTACGGTAAAAGCTGACGAGGTACTTGCCATTCCAGAGAATTATTTAAAAATCACACAGGCAGTTGATTTGGCATATATTCCGGGAGCTTACGATCAAATTGAGACCATCCTCATTGATTCGCTTGGTTACACCGCCGACATGCTGTCAATAAGCGACCTGGACAATCCTGCTACTTTGGCCAACTACGCGGCTATTTTCCTCAACTGCGGAAAGCCCGGTGCACTCGATAGTGCGAAATATTCACATCTTGAAGAGTATGTTCTGAATGGAGGAAATCTTTATGCTTCTGACTTTGCAGTTGAGTATTTAACTGGTGATGGCTATTACCTTTCGAATCTGACTCAGCCCTATAAACCTCATCAACACGGCATGGTTCAGACCAATGGCGAAAAGATCGGCTGTATGACTCCTGAAATCGGTGGATTCATTGATGATGCAACCCTTTGTACAGACAAAGAAGGCCCATCAACACTGTTGTATCAGGCCGAAATTGTCGACACATTGATTCAGGCATTTCTTGGCAAAACCCATGTCGACCTTGAGTATGATCTGGGCGCTTGGGAAGTCATTAAAGATCTTACTATTCCCTGGGAAGTTCTTATTCAGGATCCTGTCACCTACGGACCACTTGCCGTTCGCATGAATTTCCCAACTCAGGCAAGCATTCGGGGTCAGCTCGATCAGGGCTGGGTTACCATTTGCCACATTCCTCCAGGAAACCCCGCAAATGCTCACACCATTACGATTTCTGTTAATGCACTCCCGGCGCATCTTGCCCATGGCGACTATGTTGGCAGTTGTGCAGGTGGAGCCGGAACCATTTATTACACCACATTCCACAATCATGTTCAGGGAAATATTGGTCCCGACATGTATCAGGTTTTGCAATTCTTCATCATGAATCTTTAATCAGGTGCATTAAAAAAAAAGGCTGTCACAACCATGACAGCCTTTTTTTATGCACTTCAGGGTTATTTCAGACCCGTCAGATTCTCAATGTTTTCAATCTTTCCAAGATCAGTGTTTTGCTCCTCAGCGAGTCTGATCATTGCCGGCGGAATGATATATATTTTGGTGGAATCCCATGTTACATCTGCACCGGAATAAGGTGTACCATCGACATTACGCAGGTAAACAGAAAGTGTTTCGGAGTACTCAGCATAGTACTGCACCGTGGCATACAATGCAGCCGGGCCAAACCCATTGGCCATATTCCATTCCTGTGGAAACTGAGAATAGTACACAAGAATTACACTTTCGGAAAGGGTTTGTGACGACAAAGTATCGAAAGTATATTGCGTAAAATAAGATGAGAAGGCATCGAGTGTTCTTGAACCATAGGTAAAAAGATACACTTCTTCGTTGCCATTTTGTCCTGCCGGACCAGTAGGACCCTGGGCACCTCTTGGCCCTTCTGGGCCTTCGCAGGAAATCAGGGCAGTGAGTGCCAAAAGCAGACTGCCAAAAATCATGATTTTTTTCATTGTTTTAAATTTATGCTGCAAATTTACATGATTTTCAGGTAAATCTTCAAAAAACATCAACGACATAAGCTGACATTTTAACAGTATCCGAATGCAGGCAGGCTATTTGATGGTTCTATTGAAAAAGAAATGAAAACAGCAATCATCACCGGAGCCACTTCCGGAATAGGATACGAAACAGCACTGCATTTGGCAAATCAAGGTTGGAAAACCGTGATCACCTGGCGCGACGAACAAAGAGGAATCGAAACCCTTGCGCAAATTAAATCGATCAGTGGCAACAATGACGTGCATGGTTTTCACTGTGACCTGAGCTCATTCGATAGCATCAGACAGGCAGCTGAAAAAATCCTGATTTCTTTTCCTGTCATCGACGTATTAATCAATAATGCCGGCACATGGGAAACAAAGCTCACGGAAACCGGCGAAGGCATTGAAACCATGTTCATGGTCAATTTTCTGGCCCCAGTTTACCTGGCCCGAAAGCTGCAACCTGCTTTAAAGGCATCGGGGCAAGGACATTTGATCAATGTTTCAAGTGCTGCTCACATGATGGGACGCATGAATCACGAAGACCCAGAGCTGCGGAAACGATTCAGACACATCAGAGCATATGGAAACAGCAAACTATACATCCTGCTGGCTACCCGCTGGCTGGCTGCAGAATGGTCAAAAGACGGCATCAGAGCCAACGCTCTGCATCCCGGAGTCGTCAACACTCGGTTGTTTGATCAATTTCCCTCATTTATGAAAGGGCTCACCCGGCTCATGACGATATCGGCACGCAAAGGAGCCAGGACAAGTATATTTTTGGCCGAATCGGACGAATCAGCGCACATCAATGGGCAATACCTTTCGCATTGCAGGGTAAAAAGCAGTTCGGCAGCAGGCAGAAAGAGAGAAAATATTGAAGCTGTTGCAGCTCTTCTTGAGAAGTATCTTCCTGCAGATTAGTCAAACAGTTTGGTCAGGGAACTCGCGTTTAAATCAGCAATTTTGTTTTCTGGCACCTGCACCTGCTTCCCACTGCTCATTTGTTTCAAGGTGATAAGGCCAGCTGCCTTTTCATCTGGTCCCTGAATGAGTACATACGGAAATGCATTTGCATCGGCATAGGCAAATTGCTTCTTGATTTTGGCAAATTCGGGATACACCACACAAGCAACACCAGCAGCCCTTAGCATTTTGGCGTATTTAAGCAAATCGATCTCCGAACCCTGACTGAAATTGACCAGAAGTATTTCGGCAGTCCTTTCAATATCATTGGGAAAAAGGTTTAATTCCGCCATCACATCATAAATCCTGTCTGCCCCAAAGGACACACCTACACCTGACATGCCAGGCAAACCGAAAATCCCTGTCAAATCATCATACCGACCTCCGCCACTAATGCTTCCCATCGCCACATCGCATGCAACAACCTCAAATATCGCTCCCGTATAATAATTCAAGCCACGGGCAAGACTCACGTCGAATTTCACCTCAGCCTCTATTCCCAGTGCATCGATATAACTCAAAAGCTCTTCCATCTCTGATATTCCTCTTTCCCCTGTCTCAGAAACAAGGTGTTTTTTTAGCTGCAACAGTGAGTTCGTGTTTCCGTTTGCTGGTTGCATGATTTCAATAAGGCGAGCCGGAATATCCGTTGAAAAACCTCGCTCAAGAAGCTCCTTACCCACACCATCCCAACCTGCTTTATCCAGCTTATCGAGTGCTACTGTAAACTCGGTAAAACGATCACACACCCCAAGAACATCGGCAATTCCCTGCAATATCTTGCGATTGTTAATCTTAATGGCAACCTTGATCCCCAGTTTTTTAAAGGCTGTGTCAAGGATCTCCATTAATCCGGCTTCCTCGGTCTGGCTTTTTGTTCCTATCACATCTACATCACACTGAAAAAACTCCCTATAGCGGCCTTTCTGAGGTCGATCGGCGCGCCACACCGGCTGCATCTGATATCGTCTGAAAGGGAACGTGAGATCGTTTTGATTCATGACCACAAAACGGGCAAAAGGCACGGTGAGATCGTAACGCAAGCCTTTTTCGGCAATGTGCCTGATGACAGACTGGCTGCTGCATTCGGTATCGGGGGGAAGAGCCGACATAAAATCGCCTGAGTTCAGCACGCGAAAAACCAGCCGGTCGCCCTCTTCGCCGTATTTGCCAAGAAGCGTTGAAAGTTGCTCCATCGATGGAGTCTCAACAGGCTGAAACCCATGTTTTTCGAACACAGAACGTAAAGTAGAAAAAATATAGTTTCGGCGTGCCATTTGGGCAGGGGTGAAATCGCGCATACCCTTTGGAACAGATAAAACAGTCTTTGCCATGAATCGCTTTTTCGGCGAAATTAGTGAAAATCCGGCATTCTGTTTCATCAGAGAAAGTCATTCTTGTGACTGCTAACCCTGAAACAGCTTTATTTTCTAAGAAAGAATTTTCTTAGTCCGGGTTCAGAAATGGCGATAAAAACAATGAAAACAATCAGCAGGATGGTGTTAAAAACCAAACGTTCGGTTAAGGACGTTGCGAAAAGGTGTTCAGATGTGTATACAGAAACGAAATAGAGGCCTGCACTCAGGAACATATAGGACAAGATTCTTTTCAGGTCATAGTTCACCGGGTAATGCTTTTTTCCAAGCGAATAAGAGATGAACATCATCACAGCATAGCAGGCAAAATTGGCCCAGGCACTCCCCATATAACCAATTATCGGGATGAGAACAATATTCAGTCCGACTGAGATGAGGGTGCCAATCAGGCTGATATATGCACCATAGCGTGTTTGTCCGGTTAACTTATACCAGATACTCAGGTTGTAAAACACGCCCAGAAAAACATGGCTGTACAAAAGGATGGGGACAACCTTGAGTCCACTCCAGAAGTTTTCGCCTACGAAATATTTCACCACATCCATATACAAAATGATGGAGAGGAACAACAAAGTCATGATAATGACAAAATATTTCATGACATCGGCATATGTTTGCCGGGCGTCAGCATCCTTTTGTTTCGAAAAGAAGAAGGGTTCGGCAGCATATCGAAAAGCCTGTACAAAAATTGACATCACGATGGCAATTTTGAAGCACATGCCATAAATACCAAGCTGATACATTGCAATATTCTCCGGCAACAAGTATTTGAGTAAGATCCGGTCGACCGTTTCGTTGGCAATTCCTGCTAGCCCAAGCACCAGCAAAGGTGCGGCATAGGAGAGCATTCGTCGCAACAGACTGAATGAAAACCCGATATGAAATCTGAAGAAATCGGGAATAAGCAATACAAACACAATGACTGATGAAACAAGGTTTGCAACGAAGATATGGCCTACCTGAGGCTGACCGTTGCTGATCCATGAAAGTGCTCCGGGTCCCCAGGAGTAGTGCTCAAAGGCGTATGGGATCCACAATAACAGGATCAGGTTAAGTCCGATATTCACAAAAATGCCTGCCAGCTTAATCAGGGCAAACCGCACGGCTTTCTTTTCTGCCCTGAGCCGGGCAAAAGGGATGGAGGTAAAAGCATCGAGACCTACGATCAGGGCAAAATAGACAATATACTCGGGATGGTCGCCATACCGCAGCAAATCAGCCAGAGGCTGAGCAAAGATGAATGCTGCGGCAATAAAAAGTGCACTGGTTGTAAAAACTGATGTAAGTGTGGTTGAGTAAACGGTTTTTTTGCTTGCTTCCTTCTCGTTGAAGTTAAAAAAGGCCGTTTCCATTCCATAGGTCAGGATCACGATGAAAAAAGCCACATATGCATACATTTCGACATAAACAGCAGTGGCTTCAGGGAGAAACACCCGGCTATAAAGAGGAACGAGAAAGTAATTAAGCAGACGACCAACAATGCTGCTGATGCCATAAATGGCAGTTTGCCCGGCCAGATTTCTGATGTTACTCACAAAGGATATATTGCAGCAAAAGTAAACAATTCGCCCGATCTTCGCGCCAAAGCGCAGAGAATTCTCAATCCTTTATTGGGTCTATTGCCGACGATTCTCTTTTTCGAGCCTTCTTTTTTCGCAAACTGGCCTTTTTCACCAGAAAATAAGCAATAGCAAGTGACACGACAATAGATGCAATGCCAAATAGTTTTCCAGGACTTGCCTCAGAATAGTCAAGCACAATAATTTTACGCGCCAGGGCAATAATGGCTACAAGAATGACCAGCTCAACATGAATAGAATCATCCTTCAGGTAAGCCTTGATGGTTTCAAGCAGCTCGATACCAATCAGCACAATGAGGATTGAGCTGAACAAAGGCATCAGAAATTCAGGTTGATACCAGCCCTCCAATGGGCTGAGGAATAAAATCCGAAAGAAAAATATTCCCAACTCAACAACTGAAACCACCAACATAGCCGTCAGAAAAACAATTAAGATAAAAACGATTGTTTTCTCAACAAAACGGATAATATTAAGCATATTATTCATGTGTCGATTTATTGACCAAGATAAGTTTTAAGCAGTTTGCTTCGGGAATTATGCTTCAGACGGCGGATGGCCTTTTCTTTGATTTGCCTCACTCTTTCACGGGTGAGATCAAACCGAGCCCCAATTTCTTCGAGGGTCCAGCTGTGATTCACTCCAATCCCAAAATAGAGATTGATGATATCACGTTCCTTTTCGCTGAGGGTCGACAAGGAACGTTCGATTTCACGTGTAAGACTCTCGTACATCAATTCGCTGTCGGCTCTTGGTGAGTCTTGATTTTCGAGCACGTCGAGCATGCTGGTTTCATCATCACTCACAATGGGAGCATCGACCGATACGTGCCTTCCCGAGAGCCTCATGGTTTCACTCACTTTATCCTCGGGAAGGTCTAAACTTTCGGCAATCTCTTCGGCAGAAGGAAGTCGCTCGTAGCGCTGCTCAAGCCTTGAAGCCTCTTTCGAAATTTTATTGAGAGACCCCACCTGATTGAGTGGAAGCCTGACAATTCTGGATTGTTCGGCCAAAGCCTGCAAAATGGATTGGCGAATCCACCAAACAGCATAGGAAATGAATTTGAATCCTCTGGTTTCATCGAAGCGCTGTGCGGCTTTAATCAGCCCAAGGTTTCCTTCGTTGATCAAATCCGGCAAACTTAAGCCCTGATTCTGATATTGCTTTGCAACCGAAACCACAAAACGCAGGTTGGCACGGGTAAGCTTTTCCAGAGCCAGATTGTCGCCTTGCTTGATCCTTTGTGCAAGTTGAACTTCCTCTTCTGCTGTTATCAACTCTTCCCGTCCGATTTCCTGAAGGTATTTATCGAGAGAAGCTGTTTCGCGATTGGTAATCGACTTGGATATCTTTAATTGTCTCATAGCGTCTAATCGTAATTATTTGTCAATCAGCAAGTTAGACTCCTGTCTAAATAGTCCACAAAGTTACAACAATTTTCTGATCTGGCAAGGCGTTGCAGCTGTTTTAACAAGGATCATGGTCAAAGGCCAAAACCATAATAGGCTTTCATCCCATTTGGATACACTCCTTCGATAAGGACTCCCCCTGTTTTTCCACTCAGGGCATTTTCAACATCCTGCAGGGTTTTGATTTCATTGCCGTCGATTTTTGTTACAATGAAGCCTTCTCTGATACCAGCAGCCTTCAGCTTTCCATCAGAAAGTTCGCTTATTTTCAGTCCGTGGCTAAGTCTCAGCCGGCTCATATCTTCCTGATCGGGTTCTTCGAAAGTGGCTCCAAGAAGCGAAAGCACCTCACGGTCGTCCTTATCCAGCAAGTCGGTGTTTCCGCGCCGGTTTTGGAGTTTAATTGATTTTTTCATAAGCTTGCCAGCCCGGTTGATTTCAAGTTCAACCCTGTCTCCCGGGTGACGTTCAGCAATCAGCTCCATCAGGCGTGAAGAACTGTTTACCTGCAAACCGTCAAAACCAGTGATCACATCACCGGGTTCAAGTCCTCCTTCTTCGGCAGCGCCACCAGGCGTAATGGTTTTCACGTAAACGCCTTTCACATCACTCAGTCCGTTTGACCTTGCAAGTTCGGCCGTCACTTCAACCACATCGGCTCCAAGAAAAGCCCGCTGCACCATGCCATAATCCATCAGATCGCTGACTACCTTCTTTGCGAGGTTTGCCGGAATGGCAAAAGAGTATCCTGCATATGAACCGGTATTGGATGCAATGGCCGCATTGATTCCAATGAGCTCGCCTTTGGTATTCACGAGAGCCCCACCGCTGTTGCCCGGGTTGACAGCTGCGTCGGTTTGCAGAAAAGACTCTACTGAGCTTCCTCCACCCAAAATATTTATATTTCTTGCCTTGGCACTTATGATTCCGGCAGTAACGGTACTTGTAAGGTTAAATGGGTTTCCCACAGCAAGAACCCACTCTCCCACCCTGACGTTGTCGGAATTTCCGAAGACCAGATAAGGAAGATTCTTTTCTTCTATTTTGATTAAAGCAAGGTCGGTTGTAGGATCAAGTCCCACAATGGTCGCAGTATACTCTCTCTTGTCGTTTAATGTCACTTTGATTTCCTGGGCATCGGCAACCACATGATTGTTGGTCACAATATAGCCTTCGTCGCTCACAATCACTCCACTTCCTGCCCCCATTATTGGCTGATTATACCCATAGGGCTGGAGGTTGAAAAAATCTCGGAAAGGCATAAAAAAGTCATCGTAGTATGCATTTTTTCGCGCAAATGAGGTTTGAATATGCACCACAGCTGGCACTGCAAGATCGGCAGCTGCAGTAAAATCGGCAGGAACCTGCGACATGCCAGTTTGATATACAGGCATCCTGTCGTTATACTCAGGAAGTGAAGGCTTGTGACCTGAACCAACTCGCAAACCAATATACAATGCACCAACAGCCAGCAAAGAACCGGCAAATCCAAAAACTGCGTTGAGGAAAAGAGCTTTTGCTTTCATAATCATGTCATTTTTTTTTGCAAAATCAAATTACGTTCCTTTTGTTCATCTATGCATAACGTATTCAAATGTCCCATATTGTTGTTTATGGCATCAGTACACATGATAAAAAGCTTCTTCCAGCAAAAAATATATTGTAATTTTGCAAAGAAATGTGACATATTGTCACATCAAATTTTGGAAAAGGTAAGCTGAGCATGAAATCTGAAAACAGGAAGTTCTCATTCCGGTCTTTTTTCTCGGGATTGCTGATTGGCTCAGCGCTGGTGACAGCTTCATACTTCACCTACCTCTTGGTTACAAACGACGAGACTGAGCCTGAAGCGCTGAAATCGAGGTCATTTCCACATCAGGAGTTTCCTTCATTGTATGAGATTGCTGGTTTTTCTGGTCTCATGGGTGACAGTTCCTTTCAGTCCATTGATTCGTTGTATTATCAGTCAAAATGGCTTTACCTGATTTCGCAGGCAGGCTATCGCGAAATGGACTCACTGTTTATTGACAGCGTCATCAGACGCATGTATTTCGATTCGCTGAGTGCCGCCGGAAATGTAAATGCTGACACCATGGTGTTACAAAATGACCGGCAGATTGCCTCGAAAAACATCGTGGTGACGGTTCAGAAAATTCTTTTCAGCAAAGAAGACACCAGCGACGCCGATGACTATGTTTACTCTCAGACCAAACATAAGATCGAATTCTGGGAATCGCCCATCAGATACCGGGGATATAAACGCTCAGGAAATCACTCGGTGCTATACGGCATTAAGCCAGGCAGCGTTCAGCATTATATTCAGTTGGATAACCAGCTTTTTATCCGGGAAGGGCAGATCTGGTACCAGCTTGTTAACACCGATCA
>CAZLHV010000025.1:0-24256 GCA_964559205.1 uncultured Bacteroidaceae bacterium | reverse complement strand
TTATTTTATTGATCAGCACCTCCTTGCTTCTGCTGTTCCTGCTCCTTTTGTTTTTCTGATCACTCGTTCCGCTTACCGATAATCGTTTTGCCATAGAAGGGTAATGTTAATTTCTTTCAAAAACAAACAAAATCGTACAAAGTAGTTCAAAAATCACAAAAAAACACACTTTTGTCCACAAAAACAAAAATAAGAATTAGTATTGCACTTGTCAATGTTTAAATCAAATTTCACACTATTTTCCCAATATTTATGCGAATGACTCATAAATAAATTGACCACATCTATCCCATCATCTTGATTATGTGATGATTACGAATTTCGCTTAAAAGGAGTGATTTGTACAAATAATCAGATGGGTCAAAGACTATACCTGTCTACTAGGGTTCAAATGCAATAAATCATTGATTTTGAGATGAAATAAATAAAAAGTGACAAAATTTTTAGCTTTCTATGCTTTGTCTGCAAGCGATATTTGACACAATTTAACAAATGCAGCATATTTACATTTACCGTTGAAATTATACCGGATAATTGAAAATCAAAACAACACTTGAACCAAGCTGGAAGCCTAGAACTGACAAAACAAAAAAGTCTTATTCAATAGCAGTATTTCTTCAATTGCAAATCAGCCTCTTTACATCCAAGTTTCTGAGAGGCTTTAAAGCTTTCACAAGCCATTTGATTCTGACCGGTTTTTATCTCGCAAATTCCTTTTTGATAAAAAGCCATGGCATACTGGGCATTCAGCAGTGCGCATTTTGAAAAATCATCGATGGCAGCAGAATACTTTTCGTTCTGGGCATGCGACAACCCTCTGTAATAATAATAATAGTAAACGGTTGAATCAAGTTGAATGGCAATATCGTAATCTTCTATTGCAGACTGATGCTGATGAGTTCCAGCTAAAATCATCCCTCTGATAAAGTACATGTCCGACTTAAGTGGCTGAAGGTCCACCGCCCTGTTGAGATCCTGCAATGAACCATCATTGTCACTCAGGCGATATCGGGCCATGCCCCTCCTCTTATAATACTCAGCATTGCCAGAGTCAATGGCAATGGCACGATCAAAATCAGGTAATGCAGAAGATGTTTCGGAAAGCTCAACTTTTGTGAGTGCCCGGTAAAAGTATGCATCGGCAAGCATTGGATTTAGTTCAACAGCTCTGGAAAAATCATTTATTGCGCCTCTGAATTCGCGCATTTCGGCCTTAGATTTTCCCCGACACAGATAAATCATTGCATCGTTGTTTCTCAGGGCTAAAGCCCGGTCAGCATCAACAAGAGCCCCTTCGTAATTTTTCAATGCATGCTTTGCCTGACTTCGGCCAAGAAAAAGATCGGCATTGCTAATGCCTAAATCTGACGCTTTGTTAAAGTCGGCCAGGGCTTTATCGGGATATCCCAGTCTAAGCCAGGTTTCAGCGCGCGACTGATATGCTTCTCCATAGGATTCGTTTAACCTGAGGGCTTCCGAAAAATCCATTTCGGCGCCATTCAGATCGCCAAGAAGAAACTTTACACTTCCTCGATTGAAATACCCATAGGCTTGTTCGGGATCAATTTCCACCATACGGTCAAAATCATGCAGAGCTCCGGTATAATCAAGCAAGGTCATTCGGCAAAGCCCCCTGAAGCGGTATGCGATGACTGCCTTCGGGTCCATATTGAGGGCTTGATCAAACTCGGCAATGGCCCCGGAATAATCTCTGGTCCGGTATTTAGTTTGTCCTTTGTCGCAATACTCCTGGGCAGTTTGCGAGAAAAGAGAACATGAAATCTGCAGCATCAACAGGAATAAACCTAGTTTCATCGCATTAGATTTTAATGACACCTAAAAACAAGATGGCAAATCAAAAAAGGTCAGAGATCCAGAATACCATCTTTTTCGTTAAAACAACCTGGGGTTATACGCCTGATAATCAGAAGGGTTTCTGTTTGTCAAATATTTAACATTTATAGTGTACGTTAAATCAGTCAATTAGAAGCACAACCTCGCACAGAGAGCGAGAGTTGAAAATAAATTCAAAAAATCGGAAGAAGTTGATTTTTAGTATAAATCGCTTACTTTGCCGAAACTATTGCGACAATGTTCAGAATGGTTTCAACGGCCTTCACCATTGTTTCAGCAGCAACAAATTCATGTTTTCCATGAAAATTATGTCCGCCGGCAAACAGGTTTGGGCAAGGCAAACCCATATAGCTGAGCCGGCTGCCATCGGTGCCGCCCCTGATGGGTTTAACCAAAGGTTTCACTCCGACATTTTCCATGGCTTGTTTGGCGATTTCAACAATATGAAATACAGGTTCAATCTGCTCGCGCATGTTGAAATACTGATCTTTCATTTCTATAGAAAAAATGTCGCGGCTGTACTTCTGGTTGAGATACTCACCAACCTTGAGCATCATTTTTTTTCTGTGTTCGAACAATTTTCTGTCATGGTCTCTGATGATATACTGCATCTCGGCATCTTCGACTGTGGAGCTGACCGAAAGCAGATGAAAGAAACCCTCATAACCATCGGTAAATTCAGGTCTTTCATTTACCGGAAGCAATGACATGAACTCGGCAGCAAGAATAGAGGCGTTAAGCATTTTTCCTTTCGCATAGCCGGGATGTATGTTGTTCCCTTTGATTTTTACTGTAGCAGCTGCTGCATTAAAGTTTTCGTACTCAAGCTCTCCTGGCCCGCTTCCATCAAGTGTATAGGCAAAATCGGCCCCAAACTTTTGCACATCAAACTGGTCAACCCCTCGGCCAATTTCTTCGTCAGGGGTAAAGGCAATGCAAATTTTACCGTGTTTTATAACCGGATTTTTCACAATGTATTCAACGGCAGTGATAATCTCAGCAATGCCTGCTTTATCGTCGGCGCCCAGCAAAGTTGTTCCGTCGGTGCAAATGATTGTCTGTCCTTTATAGCCAATCAAATCAGGATATTCAGATGGGCTGAGTATAATTCCCTTCTCGACATTGAGCATGATGTCGCCCCCGTCGTAATTTTCTAGAATCTTGGGTTTGATGTTGTTACCCGGCATTTCTGGCGAGGTGTCCATATGGGCAATAAAACCCACAGCCGGAACATGCTTATCAGAATTTGACGGAATAGACGCCATGACATATCCGTGCTGGTCTAAACTTACTTCAGGAACACCAATCGTGCGAAGCTCATCGGCTAACATCTGGGCCAAAACAAGTTGCTTTGCCGAGCTTGGTGTGGTTTCACCTGCCGGGTCGCTTTGCGTATCCACCGCAACATACCGCAGGAAACGGTCAATCAGGTTTTGTTTCATGACTCATGAATTAATCACTCCACGAAAATACAAGTTTTGAACGAAATAATGTAACTTTTTTCAAAACATCAATTTTGCTGCAACCTTTATGGTTTTTTGTTGTTTATGTCAGAAATATCATGTAGGTTTGCTGAAAAGAATTACCATGAAGAATCTGTACCTTTTAATCTTGCTCGGTCTGCTGGGTGGTTGTATGGAGTCGACAACATACCGTAAGATGCCGGAACACATTGCCGCTTACATCAGTTTTGCTCCCGGAACAACATGGATTTATTTTGACTCGCTCAACAATCGGCATGACACCCTGAAGCTGACTTCGGTGACCTCCGTGATGAATGAGGTTGAGAAAAACACCTACAATGAAATCGTCACTCAGGATTTCACCCTGTATCATAACGGCCAGACGCTCACCAAAAGCATCAGTATTGCTTCGGAAGACGAAAACAATTTCAGACTCAGTTCCTATATGCTCGATTTTTCAGATGGTGCTTCAAGCATCTGCATTGGTAAAAACATTTTCGACAACTGGGAGAACAACTGGATGGTGCAGGATTATTCCGACTCTGTCATGGTAATCAACGACACAGAATACCAGGGCTCAAAAATCATTTCATACTTTGATCCAGGAAATCCTTCTTCAAGAGCTATTTTTGTCTGGGTGAAAGACTACGGCGTAGTTCGAAGCGAAATTTCGAACTGTTACATCGGGGCAAATCAGGTTCTGAAACTTGTTAGCCTTCAATAACACTGTCACCTTTCCTTCGTTTCACATAAATGATCAACAGGAGAAGCAAGGCCAGACTCCACATAGAGGCCGAAACGACAAACAATGTTTTATAGGCAGGATCGTTAAACTCGAAGTTCACAAAATGATGCCCGGCAGGAAGCTGAACACCCATCTGACAATAGTTCACCACCGATAAATCATGTGGCTGGCCATTTACAATCACATTCCATCCAGGATGATGATTTTGTTGAAAGACAAGCCAGATTTCCTCTGAACAGTTTACTTCAAGTTCTATTTCGTTAGGTTTGAAACTGATCACCGAGATCAGATTATCCTTATTGATTGTGTCCCGAAACCCCATCGTCTGATTAGAGCCAACAATCACAATAGCCGAGTCAGCCGGAGGCTCCCCCATGTTCATGACCTCAGATTCGTAAAACAGCTGATTGCTGCAATAAATAGGAGGATTTTTCAATATTTGATTCAGCCAGGGGCTCAGCGAATCCTGTAAGAAAACAAAGCCTGCAGATTTAAATGGAGTAAAGCCTTCGGCAGAAATCTGCCTTTGAAACATATTCAGATTTTTCCAGAAAGGAGAAACACGGGGAGCCTGCTGTTCATTCAGGATAACTGGAGTCTGGGAAAGTTCGGGAAATTGGTCCGGAAGCTGATTGATAAAATTGTTGGCAGGTTCGAAACTGAACTCGTCGTAATAAACTGTATATGGAGCATTGGTTCGGACTGAAATCACCATTTGCAACGCCAAAAGCAGCAATAAGAAGCGTAAAACAGTCATGATGTTTTTGCCGAAAAACAACATCAGGGCTCCAAAAACAATAACGAAAGAAGCTAAGGATAAATCAATGGCTAGGTGTTGTTGGTAACTGCTATTGGTAAAATGAAACATGACCTGACCGCTCATATAATCCAGGTCCAGATGCTCATGCGAAATAATGAATACGGATCCCGCAACTGCAGCCATTCCGGCGAAAACCCACAACATCCTGAATTGAAAAGGGAATGATGATTTTCGGTGGACAAAATGCTGAGCTGCATTGGCCGCAACCAATACAGCTGCAAGAATGAAAAAGAGCCGGAAAAGAGCCGGGAAGCGAAACAGGTTCATCAACGGTACATAATCATAAAACCATGCTCGAATAGGCAGCCAGTCACCAGTGGAAAGCAAAAGCGAGAGTATTCCAAACCAGAAAAAAACTCTAAGTTGCTCCGATTTCCTAACAAACACACCGGCAATAAAAAACAACAGGGTTACTGTTCCGAAATAACCATTCGACATGGATAAATCGGTATTTAAACGGCTAAAATCGCTCAGAGCAACAGAAAACGGCGAAATAAAAGAAATAAATGATTCAGGAGTAAATGCTCCAAACAAAGCCATTTCACGCGTCACTCCAGAGCCCCTCGAAATCCACTGGAGCACCTGAACTCCTGAATATAGAATTGCAGATGAGAAGGCAACAAACAGAAGTCCTGCCACACCAGAAAAAAACAACAATCTTAGCCATTCCTTTCGTGATTTGGCGCGGAGCAAGCCAAACAACCTCACGATCAGCAAAATCACAAGCAAATAAAGAAGCACAAAGAAAAATGCAGGATAACCACCGGAAAACAGCAAAAACATTGAAACGGCAAATGCTAAAGCATACCTGAATGAGGGAGATCGGAGGAAAAGCAGCCACACATGAAGAACAACAGGTATCCATGCGGCACTGATGATCCATGTCAGATGTTGTGCATTTCCAATCATCACACCACAAAGCATATAGGACAGCGCAGCAAGAAATGACACATCGTGTTTCATTCCAAAAGTTCTAGATAAAGCAAACATGCCCCATCCTGCAACAAACACATGCAACACCAATTCAAACGAAATCATCCACAGCGGATATCCAGAGACTGCAGCCAGCAGCCACGCAAGCGGATACCATACCCCAGACTGTGGATCGGAATATATCGGATAGCCCAGATTCTGATACGGACACCACAAAGGCCATTGTCCGTCAGAAATATACTGTGCAAGCAAATGTCTTGAAGGAAAGTAATAGTCAAGTGCATCATATTTCAATAAAGCATCTTGATTCAACACAGGCCAAAAGGCAACAACAGAAATGAATGCGAGCCCTGCAAGCCATGGGAAATTCCCATGTGTCAAAATGGCGGCTATGTTCCTGAAAGCTTTGCTCATATTCAAACAAAATTATTACTTTTGAGCAAATATACAATTCAAAAACCACTCATATGGAACTCTTTGAAAAACACATTTATACCGCCCGGCGCGAACGCCTGATGCAACACGGTCTCAGCGGAATCGCATTATTGCTAGGAAACACTGAATCGCCGATGGATTATCCTGCCAACGGATATCATTTTCGCCAGGACAGTCATTTTTCATATTTCTTTGGTCTCGATCTTCCCGACATGGCAGGCGTGATTGATTTCGACGAGGGCAAATGCATTCTTTTTGCCAACGATGTTGACATCGAAGATATCATATGGATGGGTCCGCAGCCTGCCGTTAAAGATCTAGCAGCAAAAGTCGGGGTCATCGATTCTCGCCCAATGTCAAAATTGGCTGATTATCTTTCAACTGCAAAAAGTCAGGGAAGAACCATTCATTTCACTCCTCCTTACAGAGCCGAAACCAAAATCATGCTTCATGGCTTTCTTGAAATTTCATTCAGCGAAATGAAGAGCAAAGCCAGCACAGATCTCATCAAAGCCATTGTTGACCTGCGAGCCATCAAAGAAGCATGTGAAATCGCCGAGCTTGAAGTGGCGGCAAAAATTGGTTACGAAATGCACATGGTGGCTTTCCGTCATGCAAGACCGGGCGTGGTTGAGCAGGAAATATGCGGTCTGATGGAAGGTGTTGCCTATCAATATGGAAAAGGACCATCGTTTCCGATCATTTTATCCGTTCGTGGCGAAACCCTGCATAATCACAACCATTCAAATGTGATGCAGGCTGGCCAGCTTCTGCTCAGCGATGCCGGAGCACAAAGCAACAAGTATTACACTTCTGATTACACCCGCACCATGCCTGTTAGTGGCACATTCTCCCCTCAGCAGAAAATGATTTATCAGATTGTGCTGGATGCAAACAACCACGCATTGTCAATGACACGTCCCGAGGTAACGTATCAAAGTGTTCATCTTTCGGTGTGCCGAGTGATTGCCGAAGGACTGAAAAATGCCGGGTTGATGAAAGGCGATGTGGACGAAGCCGTAAAAGCCGGAGCACATGCCATGTTTTTCCCGCATGGATTGGGACACATGATGGGAATGAATGTTCATGATATGGAAGACCTTGGAGAAAACCATGTGGGTTACGACGACGAAGTCAGCCGCATCGATCAGTTTGGTACAGCCTATCTCCGTATGGGTCGCCGCCTGAAGGCCGGGCATGTCATGACCGATGAACCAGGCATTTATTTCATTCCTGAACTGATTGACCAGTGGAAAGCAGAAAAGAAATTTGAAGCATTCATCAACTATGCGGAAGTGGAAAAATTCCGCGGATTTGGTGGTATTCGCCTCGAAGACGACATCCTCGTCACTGAAACCGGTTCGCGTTTTATTGGAAAACGCTTGCCTGTCACAGTCGAAGAAGTTGAAGAAGCCATGAAGAAATAATCAAAATCAAACACAATATGTTTAGTGGAATTGTTGAATCAATGGGCGAAATCGTAAAAGTAACCCGCGAAGGATCAAACATTCATTTCACGGTTCAGTCATCGTTGGCCGGCAAATTAAAAGTTGATCAGAGCATGAGTCACGATGGCGTTTGTCTCACCGTGGTGAAAGTGAAAAAAAAGAAAGAACAGTATGTGGTTACGGCCATCGACGAAACCCTCAATAAAACCTGTCTGCGCAACTGGACCGAAGGCTATCAGGTCAATCTTGAGCGAAGCATGAAAGCCGACGGGCGTTTCGACGGACATATTGTTCAGGGACATGTTGATCAGACAGCCACCTGTATCAAAGTCGAAGAATTTGATGGCAGCTGGAAATATCATTTTGAATATGATCCCACGTTAAACAACTTTACGGTGACCAAAGGCAGCATCAGTGTGAACGGCGTCAGCCTGACCGTTGTGGACAGCGAACCCGGCCGTTTCTCAGTGGCCATTATCCCCTACACCTACGAGCACACCAATTTTCACAATTTTCAGCCCGGAACCATTGTAAACATTGAATTTGACGTGCTTGGCAAATACATGCACCGCCTGCTCGAAATGTTCTACAAACCTGATGCTAAATAGACGCTGTTTTACTCACATTGGCTCATCTGTAAACAGCATCAAACAAAATCATGACCATTCAGCATCCGCGCAAAACGCCTAAGCTTCTCTACGCTCACGATGACGGAAGTTTTTACGATCATCCTTATCTTGAAGCGGTGGGTCGCAGCGGCAATGACACCGTCAGACTGAAACCCGACGATTTTATTCCTTTGCCTGAAGGATCTGAAATTTTTCTGCTCAAAGGTCATTCTGCGGTTGGTTTCAATAGCCGGCAAAACAAAACCGAAGTGCTGCAAAACAAAACGGCGCTCAGCACATTCATTGCACCGGCACACACACAGACGTTTCTGGCAGCATCGCAGCGAAAAAAAGACGCGGTTGTTTTACCGCTTTACGCTTATTCGGCAATCGGGTTTCTCGACGGAAAACTATGGGCTACTGCTTTGCGGGTTGATGACGACATCAGGCAGGATTGCAATCAGTTCAATCAGAAACTGGTCGAAAAAAACGTGAAGGAAGTGAGAAAACTGTTTCCCAAAAACCGTCTTCTCGAACATATTGCCCATTGTGCCACTGTGTATTTGTGCCCTGCAGCCCGCAACTTTTTTCTTTATCGCTGGGAGGCTCCTCTGCCCACCAGCCCGGCATGTAACTCACGATGCATCGGATGTATTTCCTGGCAGCCAAAATCATCGGGCATTGTCTCTCCGCAAAACAGAATTACCTTTGTTCCATATCCCGAAGAAATTGCCGAGATTGCTCTGTTTCACATCAACCATGCACCCGATCCCATCGTAAGTTTTGGACAGGGCTGCGAGGGCGAGCCGCTGCATGTATGGGAAACCCTTGCCGAATCGATTCAACTGATTCGAAAAAAAACAAAAGCTGGCATCATTAATCTCAACACAAACGGCAGCAAACCAAAGGCTGTTTCAAAGCTGATTGAAGCAGGACTCGACAGCATTCGCATCAGCATGAACAGTGCACAGGAAGATTTGTATAACCTATATTACCGTCCCACGGATTATACCTTTTCTGATCTGGCCGAAAGCTGCCAAATTGTTCGAAAAGCAGGCCGCTGGGTATCATTGAACTACTTTGTTTTTCCCGGCATCAGCGACACCCGAAAGGAAACCGAAGCACTCGATGCCTTTATCAGTCAACATGACCCAAACATGATTCAGTGGCGAAACTTCAACATTGATCCTGATTTATACGGTACACTTGCACAGCATTTCTCGGGAGAAGCCATGGGCGTAAGCCAAATGATGTCGCTGATGAAGCAAAAACATCCGCGCATGTATCATGGCTATTTTAATCCCGGCGTTGACATTCAGAATAAATTCCTGAGACTTTAATCTTCTGACCCAACTGATCCAACAATGATTAACGACTGAGATTAACGAATCAGAAACGCTAATAACTGAAAAGAAGGTTGGATGATAGATGTATGACCTCGACCGGTCATTTCACAACCAAACAAAATCCTCAGGCAGCCATAAATAAACTGCCTGACAAGAATCAGATCATGATTTACGAATAAAAAAAAGCTGCTCCAACCAGATTGAAGCAGCTAATCATGTAAAATGGCAGACTATTTATACTCAATCATGAGAGTGTCTTTGGGAATTCTTTCGCCGGTTTTCACGTGTATGGTTTTAATAATACCACTCATCGGAGCAAGAATTTTATTGTACATTTTCATCGCTTCAAGTTCGAGAAGGATTTCACCCTCCTCAATCTTTTTTCCCTCTTTTGCAAAAATCTGCCTTACAGTACCTGGAATAGCAGAGAGCACTTGCTTTGGGTCAGCTGGCTGCCAGTTCTTTCGGTTAAGATACTTTTTTGTAAGCAGCGTTTTGTACTGTGCCGTATGAATCGAGAATATCTCGAATTTTGGTTCGTTGTTGTTTTCTTCCATGGTGTTGAGCATTAAAACGGGGGAATTCCATGTTTTTTGGAAGGACGGTTAACTGTTTTTTGCACAGAAACTTCAAGTGCATGATTTATAAAACTCCGGGTTTCAGCCGGATTAATCACTGCATCAACGTATCCGTAAGCAGCGGCCACATACGGGTTGGCAAATTTATCCTTATACTCCTGCACTTTCTTGAGTCTCATTTCCTCAGGATTTTCAGCGGCCTGAATCTCGCTTCTGAAAATAATATTGGCAGCACCCTCGGGTCCCATAACCGCAATCTCAGCAGTTGGCCATGCAAATACGAAATCGGCTCTCAAATGACGTGACGACATGGCGATGTAACCTCCGCCGTACGCTTTACGAAGAATAATCGTGATTTTAGGTACAGATGCCTCGCTGTAAGCATACAGCAATTTTGCACCATGACGGATTACGCCGGCATGTTCCTGATCGACGCCCGGCAGATAACCCGGTAAATCAACCAGGGTAATAATCGGAATATTAAATGCATTGCAGAAACGAATAAACCTAGCGGCTTTATCGCTGCTGTCGACATCAAGAACCCCGGCAAGGACAAGGGGCTGATTGGCCACAAAGCCTACGGTGTCGCCCTCGATACGGGCAAAACCGATCACAATGTTAGGGGCAAAAAGCTCTTGAATTTCAAAAAAGTCGCTGTTGTCAACCACCGATTTTATCACCTCACGGATATCATAAGGTTCTTTGGGGTCTGTCGGAAAAATTGAAGAAATCTTGTAACTTTTTCTGGGTTTAACTGCTTCAAATTTTTCGGCCTTTTTGGAATTATTCCATGGAATAAACGAAAGCAGCGTTTTAATTTGCGCAAAGCACTCAAACTCATTGCGGGCGAAGAAATGCGCATTTCCAGTGGTTTCAGCATGTACACGGGCACCACCAAGTTCCTCCATTGAAATCTCTTCTCCAAGAACTGTTTTAATGACCTCAGGGCCAGTAATAAACATCTTCGAAATATTATCGACCACAAAAACAAAGTCAGTAAGTGCAGGACTATACACGGCACCTCCGGCACATGGGCCAAGAATGACTGAAATTTGTGGAATAACTCCGGATGCAAGAGTGTTGCGATAGAAAATTTCACCATAACCAGCCAATGAATTCACACCTTCCTGAATACGTGCACCTCCGGAGTCATTGATACCAATAAGAGGCACTTTCATTTTCATGGCGTGATCCATGATCTTGGTGATCTTCTTTGCATGCATGTAGCCAAGCGATCCGCCTGCCACTGTGAAATCCTGGGCAAAAATGCAAATAGGCCAACCGTTAATGGTTCCGGTTCCGGTAATCACACCGTCGCCTGGTAAATGCTTCTTGTCCATGTCAAAATCTCTTCCTGCATGTTCCACAAACATATCATATTCGTGGAAAGAATCCGGATCCAGAATGGCCAAAATGCGCTCGCGGGCTGTGAGTTTCCCCATTGCCACCTGCTTGGCAATGGCTTTCTGTCCACCACCCTGACTGGCATTCAGCATACGTTTTCTCAGGTCCATTGATTTCGATCTGATTGACATAATGTTCGATTTGGTTATACGTTCGTTTAAAATCCGGGCAAAGTAACGAATAAAATTTCCAACAAATGGTGATGTCTCGTAAGAACAATGAGGGACTATCGAACCAATCAAAGTCCCGGTGCTGCTTGTGGCGCTATTGTCACTACTGGTCAATTAACATTTTTTAACACAGATTGACCATTCATCACCAATAATTCGCCATTTGTTCATTTAACAATGCATCTTCATGTTTTATTCGTATTATTGTGATCTAATATTGATAAAATTAGCGGGGTTATGAAAATCTTTATGGTTCTTTGCATGGTCAATGCGCTGACTATGTGCACGTTGCTTGCACAGTCTTTTCACTATTCGCCTCCAGACAACTTCTTATCCACCGACAGCTTAACCTTCGAAAACAAATCTGCTGCAGCCGTAGTTCAGTTCTCCGTTTTTGAAGGTCATTCATTCGAACAGTTCATCAGTAGCTTTTCCGAAGATCAACTTATTCGTCAACAGTTGATGATTCAAAACCGCCTCGATATTTCATGCGGAAATGAAACTTCAGGATTTTTTAATATGAAGTTGTATGAGTGTACTTTCAATAGTCCTTCAAACGATCAGGGCTCAGAAGTTGAATATGTCAGACTGGTTGGTTTCGCAGGCAACAATCAAATGGTTCTGATGGTCGTGGCCTCATACCCCCGAATTGCAGCTGAATTGCTCTATGAACCTTTGATAAAATCATTTTCAGACAGCTTGGAGATTCAACAGGCAGAAAGGAGCTCCAAACCATGAAAAAGATTCTGTTTGTTCTTGTTTTATTCTTTGGCTTTTTCACTGCAAAAAGCCAGACCTTTACCGTGAACCATCAGATACCTTGGAGCACTGATTATCAGAACATGTGGGGACCGAACGGAAGTCCATTTTCGCTCGACTTCGACTACAATTTATTCCACTTCATGTATGACAGCACTGAAACCTTTGGAGAGATTGTGAATATTCTCGGAGGAGATTTCGGAGCTGAGATTGATCTTGATTTATATCTTGAAATGGGTTCAACCTTCTCGATTCATGGTTTTACGACAGGATCTGTTGATGTCGATTACCCGGTGAACATCAAACTTGACTTTCCAAGTGCAGGTCAACCAGTTCCAGGTCAATATATGACCATTAAATCAACCTATTCGGTTTTGCCTGGCTGGGATCTTTCAACGCACTTTCCGACAGCTGGCGTTGTTACGCTAGATTTAGATTTCGGATTGAATATGGATTTATCAGGCGAACTGTGCTTTATCGATTGTGCTCCCATAAGCATTTCAAATATTGACGTGCCGCTAGATTCCATTATCATTTTCGAATTGAACAGTATCACCGGACAGGTTACCTATCCTTGTATCAACGGATTTCTTCCGGCCATTTGTCAGGACACCATACTGCCGCTTGTGATCAACAATATTGGAGGAATCGGTCTCGATTTAACCGCCGACATTCCTTACATACAGACCACCGATTCTTTAGGAAGCGACAAATGTTTATATGCATGGGGTGACGATCCATACATGACACTTTCACTTGATATTATTGCATTTCTTTCATTCATGTCGAACCTCATCCCTCCTCCAACCGGACCGGCCATATCCCAAATGCTGGCCATGCTCAATGGCAGCTTCGATCTCGGATATGGAATCTCGATCGATTACAGTTTGTTGTCGGCCTACTTAACGCTTACCAATACGCTGCAGCAAGACCTGAGCTTCTGCCCGAGCATCTGGACCGAAATGACCTACCCGATTGCTATGGATTATTATGTAACCAATCCGCTGAACAGCAACGACACGGTTGACACGGGGACAAACGACACCATTGCCTTTCAGGCAGGACACGACCTTCATGTTAAATGGCCATGTTATGGGATAACAGATATGGATGCCGGGATTCGGCATTACATGCATAATGACTTTACCAACCACGTTTGGGATAGTCTGGCTTTCGATTTCACATTAACAGCTTTTGAATTCACAATCAATTATCCGTCATTTCCGGTGGTTCCCCCCGCGGTACTCCCGGCGGTTTGCGTGGAATGGCCCACCCAGCCAGGAGAACCAAATGCACAACTCTGCACAGGTGATCATGAGATAGAGGCCGTTTTTGCCGAAACCCGAAGCAGCAGCATCCATATCGGACCCCTGGTTGATTTTACGATTCCTCTGGGGTACATTCCTCTCACATGGTATCATAACACGTGGGAGCTTGCAGGATTTCACGACTCCATTTTCCCATCCGTTCATCTCGAATCAGGACCCTTTTTCTCCATGAACATTCAGGGCGACACGGTGATTTGTTTTGGAGAAAACACCGGAGTCATTGTTGCATCAGGCGTGAATGGTGCTGCTCCGTATTCTTTTTATTGGTCAACTGGGGCAACCGACTCCCACAACTGGCCTCAGGACAGTATTATGGTTGGCTCTGGCCTTTACACTGTTACTGTAAGTGATGGTGGCGGCTGCACAGTGAGCGATAGTGTACTGGTGATCGATAATCCGGAAATTCTATTGAGTTTAATCAAAAACGATATCAACTGCGAAGGTGATTCCACCGGAAGCATTTCTTCGAATGTAAGCGGAGGAACACCAGGATATACCTATCTTTGGTCACCCGGAGGGTCCACAAATCAACTGATAGATCAGCTTCCATCCGGACTTTATACTTTGGTGGTTACAGACACGGTCGGCTGTACGAAAACGGATTCGATATTACTGGTCGATCTTCATCCATACCCCCCAGTAAACATCCTTGCAGAGCCAAGCACCGGTTGTCAACCCCTGGGTGTACAGTTTACAGAAACCAATCCTACAGCTGGAAATCAATACCTTTGGTCATTTGGTGACAACACTGCCGGAGCTTTCATTGCCAACCCCTGGCATGTTTACGACACAACTGGTTTGTTCGATGTAACACTTTCTGTAACCAACCAGTGGAATTGCACTTCTACCGAAAGCTGGAACGACCTGATTATGGTTTATCCGAAGCCTCATGCATCCTTTATTGCCTCACCCGAGTTGAGCTATACAAGCGAAAATCCGAGCATGATAATTTCATTTAATAACACAAGCACCGGGGAAATCTCATGGTGGTGGAATTTCGACGATATTGCGTCAGGCCAAAACACTTCGGTCCTTGAAACCCCATCGCACCAATATAGTGATGAAGGAGTGTATACTGTCATGCTCATAGTTACTTCAGATCTTGGATGCAGCGACACAGCCTATGCTGAAGTTGAAATCATCGATGATATCCTGCTGTTTCCAAATGTCATGACTCCAAATAATGACGGGTACAACGATTTCTTCGTTATTGACAATGTTGAAAAGTTTCCTGAAAGCAAGCTGACCGTTTTCAACCGATGGGGGAAAGTCGTGTATGAATCAACTCCTTACTTAAACAACTGGAATGGTGATGACGTTTCAGATGGAACATACTATTTTGTATTTTTGTACGGCCGAGATGGCAAAGAATACAAAGGAAGTCTGACCATCATTAAGTAGAACATGTACATCAACCGGATATTCCATTACCTGCCTGAAACTCTGCTGGGGAACGACTATTTTGCCCGGAAAACTGGCTTGAGCGAATCTGAAATTAAAAAAAAAGCAGGGATTGATACACGATCAAGAGCTGCCAAAGAAGAAAATACCGCCACAATGTCAATTAAGGCGGTCAATGCAGGCCGAGGTCTCTGGCCTTTTGAACCATCGTCCTGCGATTTAATCATCGGTGCAACATACACTCCATGGGATACTGTCGGAACGATGGCACATGTTGTGCAGCGCGAGTTTCAGATATCAGGCGCCAGAGCGCTTTGTATTTCATCAGCATGTTCCTCGTATGTGAATGCCATTGAAATTATCCAGGGCTACTATGCAACAGGCAACATCAATCACGCGCTGGTGCTTGCCACAGAACACAACTCATTGTATAGCAAAGACGAAGACATCCAGTCGGGTCACCTATGGGGTGATGCGGCCACTGCAACTTTTATTTCGCGGGAGAAAACCGGCGAAAAATCATTGCGTGTCATCGATGTCATGACAGAAGGAATGGGGGATAAGGGATTCGGACCCGAAGGTGTTTTTCTTAGGCCTGCTGATGGTGGATTGCAAATGCCGCAGGGACGCGATGTATTTCTGAATGCCATTGACATCATGACGGGATACATTCGTAATATCGTTCATAGAAATGGTTTCAGTATGCAGGATGTTCAATATGTGGTTCCTCATCAGGCCAATGTCAGAATCATTAATCAGATTGCCGGAAATCTCAATTTTCCCACAGTGCGCGTTTTGATGAATATTGCCAAATACGGAAACACCGGCTGTGCCAGCACCCCTCTGGTTTTATCAGAAAACTGGGAACAGTTTCGCTTTGGCGACCTGATCGCATTAACCGTTTTTGGGGGAGGCTATTCGGCAGGAGCCATGCTTTTGAGGGTGGTTTAACTGCTATACTTAAAAATAAATTTGTACTTTTGAAAAAAAATCCTCTATGAAAAAATTATTTGCGTTCCTGTTTGCTTCCGGGTTACTGCTTTCAGTTTCAGCTCAGGAAGAGGATCTCGAAGTATCAAGCAGATTTGGAAAATCGGACAGACTCATGATAGATGTTTATAGCGACATGTGGCTCAATGCTCCTGATTCAGCTGATATCAAGGGTTTTAACCGCGGAGCTGCAGTGAACATGATGCAGGATTTTCAATTTGGATCAACAAATTTCAGCTTCGCCATTGGTTTGGGCATTGGATGCCACAATATGTTTTACAATGCCAATATTGTAAAGGATTCGCTCGGCGTAAGCCAGTTCAACCCAAGAACCGATGTGCCCAAAATGAATAAACTTGCGCTTACATACGTCGATGTGCCTATTGAACTTCGCTTCAGAACCAAACGAGACAATGTTTTCCGCTTTGCAGTCGGTGGAAAATTCGGTTATGAAATCAACAATCATGTGAAATTTGTTGACACAGGCGTGAAGACCAAGTATTATAACATCAGCGATATCAACCCCCTGCGTTATGGAGTGACTTTAAGGGTGGGATACAAAATGTTTAACGCATATGTATACTACGGTTTGTCCACTCTATTTAAAGACAAATATGGTCCCGAAATGAGCCCGGTTTCATTTGGCCTGTCCTTTATTCCTTTCTAAAACATGAACACCAATATAAAAAGACTCCCCAAGGGGAGTCTTTTTTTTATCGAAATTCGATCATTACTATTCAATCTGTAGAATAATCCACAGTTTATCCAAACAGTCTGTTGTTAGTTCAGCTTGAATTCGACAGGAATGCTGAGTTTAACCCGAACCTCTTTCCCTTCTTTAATCCCAGGCTTCCATGCGGGCATCATATTGATGAGTCTGATCACTTCTTCATCGCAACCAGATCCAAGACTTTTTACAATAAGCGGATTAGTAACCTTTCCGTCCTTTTCTACAATGAAAGAAGCAAGAACAATTCCCTCTACTTTATTGTCAAGGGCTGTTCTGGGATAGGAAAGATTTGATCTGATGAAGTTTCCTAGTCCATTGGGTCCGCCAGGAAATTCAGGCATCTGATCAACCACCACATAAATGGGCTCTTCGTTCTGTGCACCCGATTGAAGGGGCATGAGAAAAGCCAGAAAAGGAATGAGGATCAAAAAGGTTCGCATGGCTGGTGTTTTTGCAAAGTTAGTAATTAATTCTGTTCAGTTTGCAGAAAAAACTTATATTGGAAGGAACGGAAATGACAAGATTCTAATCAGGAAAATCCTGCGAACATAATGGAAAACCATGCCAGAATAAAAATCCCAGAAGAATTCATCCATCACATCTGGGAAAAACAATTATTTGGAAACTGCTTCACTACTGAATCAGGCCACAGTTGCAATGTTATTCAAGCAGGTAACAGAGGCAATCGCGACGGCCCTGATTTCGAATCTGCCATTGTAACAATTGACGGCCAATGCTGGGCCGGTGCAATCGAAATACATATTAAAGCCAGCGACTGGAACCGACATGGTCATCATCAAGACCCCGCTTATAATCAGGTTATTCTACACGTTGTTCTCGAAAATGACATAAACACACAAACCGAAGCTGGTTTCATTCCTCCTGTTGTGGTGCTTCCGTATAAAGAAACATCCAAGTTGTTCGTCGCTTTAAGCATGAAAAAGCATCAAGACTCATTCCCGTTTTGTCTCTTTCCGGAATTATTCCGAAAAAAGATCATACAACATCCTGAGAGGATTTCCTCATTGGGACATCAGCGAATGAAACGCAAGTCAGGGGCAATTTCCACCTTATACTTCAACAGCCATAAAGACTGGCGAGAAACGGCTTGGTTATCAATTGCAGGTGCTTTCGGGCTATATCACAACTACGATCCAATGCTATGGCTGGCAAGAATCACTCCATTCAAAATTCTGGCATCCATCACAAATAATCCAAAACTTACTATTGCCCTGCTTCACGGTCAAGCCGGCTTTCTTAACATAAAATCACAGACAACAACGCATCTTTCCGATCAACAACAAGACTATCTCTTCCTTAAAAACAAATACAACCTTCGTTCAATGGAAAGCCACCACTGGAAACAAAGTCCGGTCCGTCCATCCTCCCTTCCACTTGTCAGATTAACACAACTGGCAGCCTTTCTTCCTCACATGGCCAATCCTGTTGAACTGCTTACCCATCCAATCAACCTGAAGGAAAAACTTCTGGAAACTTGTAACGGGGATCATCAAGACAGTAAGTCTTCGAAAAACAAATACAGCAGCTTCCCAGATTTGGTACTTATCAATGCAGCTGTTCCATTTTTGATATGTTTTGGAAATCACACCGCACAAACCCGCTTCAACAACATTGCTGCCACTCTCATAGAAGAAATTCCACCTGAAAAAAATAAAATTATTCATACATTTGTCCGGACTGCCGGTTTTCGTCCGCAAAATGCATTGCAAAGTCAGGGTTTGCTTGAACTGCATCATTTCTACTGCAAACATGGCCAATGTGAGTTTTGCCCGATTAAAAGCCGGTAACAAGCCTGATCAGTTTGTTCATTTAAACAACCATTATGACACAAACCAAAGAAGCCTGGGGAACACGCGTCGGACTCATTCTGGCCATGGCAGGCAACGCGGTAGGATTTGGAAACTTTCTGCGTTTTCCGGTACAAGCCATTCAAAACGGCGGAGGAGCCTTTATCATTCCTTATCTGGTAAGTTTTGTAATGCTGGGACTCCCACTGCTCTTTATCGAATGGTCCATCGGTCGCTATGGTGGCACTTTCGGCTATCACAGCACACCTTTCATGATGCAAAGCATGGACCGGCGCCGCTTATGGAAATACGTGGGCGTTTTTGGCATTTTCAGTAATATTGGCATCGCCGCTTATTATTGTTACATGGAATCGTGGACGCTGGCCTATATTTTTCATAGTGTCATCGGCACCTTCAATGGCATGGATCAGCATCAGGTGGTTCAGCTTTTCAGCGATTATGTCTCGCTTGACAAAGCCACTCTCATTCCATTCGAGCCCATTGTATTTTTCGTGTTGTGCCTAGGCTTAAACATATATATCCTCAGCAAAGGACTGAGTGGAGGCGTGGAAAAAGTTGCAAAAATCGGCATGCCGCTGCTGATCGGTTTTGGTCTTGTGCTGGCCATAAGGGCTGTCACCCTTCAGGCCGGACACGATGGAGCCGTTCATGGAGGGGCAGAAGGTCTGAATTTTCTGTGGACACCCCAGTTTGATTCCATCTACAATCCCAAAGTATGGTTTGCTGCGGCCAGTCAGATCTTTTTCACCTTATCGCTGGGGATGGGTTCCATTCAGGCCTATGCATCCTATTTGCGAAAGAAAGATGACATTGCGCTAAATGCGATGTCGGCAGGCTGGATGAATGAATTTGTCGAAGTCGTGTTGGGCGGAGCCATTATCATTCCTATTGCCGTTGGATATTTAGGCATTGACAGGGTGACCGAACTTGCCGGTTTAGGAGGACTGGGACTTGGATTTAAGACGCTTCCATTCCTGTTCAATCAGTGGGGGCCTGTCATGGCTCTTATTGCAGGAGTTTTTTGGTTCGGACTGTTGTTTTTTGCCGGCATCACGTCGTCGCTGGCCATGGGAGTACCGGTACAGGGCTTTCTGCAGGATGAATTTAAATGGTCGCGTAAAAAATCGGCGCTGGCATTTGGCATCATCATTCTGATTCTGGGCATGCCCACCGTTTTGTTCTTCAATCAGGGAGTTTTTGATGAATACGATTACTGGACCGGTTCGTTTGCCCTGTTTGTTTTTGCAGCGGCCGAGGCGGTGCTTTTCGCCTGGTTTTTCGGCATCAAGAAAGGCTGGAAGGAGATCAATCAGGGAGCCGATATTAAGGTGAGTAAAATTTTCAGGGTGCTCATTGCCTATGTCACACCTGTTTTATTAATCATCATACTTCTGGGTGCAATTTTTACACCTCCCGGTAACGACTGGAATACAGCATTTCAAAACCTCATGGCTGGCAATGGCTGGTCATTCGACCACGGCTCGCTGGTAGGCAAGTTGCTTAATTCAGGGCTGAAAGAGCAACTTGCAGCAGCCACTGACCCTGCCGTCATTGCTGATCTCAAATACCGGATTTTACTTACCGATCTGACCAAATTTCTGCTGCTCGGATTGTTTGTCTTCATCGGTCTGATGGTCCGCAAAGCATATTATAAACGCAAAAGAGAAGGGAGGTGGGAATCATGAACACAGTACCATTAATCATGATGATTGGCACCTTGTCCATCATCACCATCGTTACGGTGTATTTTTTCTGGAAAGTGCTGACCACAAAACCAAAAGCGGAACCCGATTCATATAGCGAAAACGACGATGAACCGCGTTGAGTAAATTGGGACATGAAATGTCAGGGGAAGAAAACCTATCGTTGCGCACTGTTTATCGGGTTACTACTGCCGATACCGACATGTATTCGCGGTTGCGCCCATCGGCATTGCTTGGCTTTTTGATTCAATCGGCCATCGATTCGGCCGATCATCTGGGTTTTGGTTTTGGAAGTTTACGCGAACAACAATTGTTTTGGGTTCTAAGCCGGCTCACACTCGAAATTGACGATTGTCCGGTGTGGCACGACGAAATTGAAATAGAGACATGGCCTCGCGATATTGAAAAAATCATGTATCGGCGCGATTTTCTGATTCGCAAAAATGGAGCAATCATCGGGCGGGCTACTTCGAGTTGGCTGGCCATCGACATCAATACAAAGCATCCCGGAAAAGTGGGCGAAGGCGACCAATGGAAATTCGTGACATTGCGCGAAAAACAGGCCATTGCAGAGGCTCCGCTGAAGCTGAACGCGTTGGCTTCGGGAACTGAAAAGACCATTGAACCTGCTTTCAACGATTTCGACATTAATGGTCATGTAACCGCCACTCATTACCTGCAATGGGCCGAAAACAGCTTAACAACTGAGTTTCACCGACACCATATTTTCAGTGGATTCACCGCAAATTACATTAAAGAAACGCTGCCTGGCGAACAGATTGTGGCCAAGAACGACATGAAAGAGCCTGACGAATTGTTTTTTGAAGCCACTCATGTTTCAACTGGAAATGTTTCATTTAGAGCAAAACTTCGATTTACATCAATGAAATAAAAATGGATTTCACAGAAATTATTAATTCGCAACGCCAGTTTTTCAACGGCAACACCACCAAAGACCTTTCGTTTCGAAAAGCGCAATTGATGAAGCTTCGCGAAGTGTTGAAAAACAACGAAAAACGTTTATTCGAAGCCATTGATGCCGATTTTAAAAAAGGTGAATTCGAAACCTATGCCACCGAATTGGGTTTGCTCTACAGCGACATTGCAGAAGCACTCAAGAAAATGCGTCGCTGGAGCCGGGTAAAGCGTGTAAGAACCAACCTGCCGAATTTGCCAGCCCGCTCTTATTTGATTCCCGAGCCATACGGTGTTTGTTTGGTCATCGGCGCTTGGAATTATCCCTATCAACTTTCGATGGCTCCAGCCATTGCTGCATTGGCTGCCGGAAATACGGTTGTTTTGAAGCCCAGCGAATTGTCGGCAAACACTTCGGCGCTGATGGCCGAACTGATCAATGCGAATTTTGCTCCCGAAGTATTTCGCGTCGTCGAAGGCGGAGTGCCGGAAACCACAGCCCTTCTGGAACAGAAATTCGACAAAGTATTTTTCACGGGCAGTGTACCTGTTGGTCGCATTGTATATCAGGCGGCGGCTAAACACCTCACACCCGTAACCTTGGAGCTGGGTGGAAAAAGTCCAGCCTTTGTTTTTGCCGATTGCAATCCTGATATAACGGCTCGGAGAATTGCCTGGGGAAAATTTCTAAACGCTGGTCAAACCTGCATTGCGCCCGATTATATTTTGGTTGAAAACAAAATAAAAGACGCGTTTTTGTCGTCTTTGCGAAAACAGATCGAAAAAACGAATTATACGCCCGATGCTGCACATTACGTACAAATCATCAACGAGCGCAACTTCGACCGGTTAACGAATCTGATTGATCCATCCAAAGTGCTGATCGGCGGAGGGCACGACCGCAATCAACGATTCATTGAACCCACTGTTTTGCATGACATTGACTTTTCGCATCCGGTGATGAACGACGAAATCTTTGGGCCCATTCTTCCGGTGATTGGTTTTGATGATCTGGACAAAATGATTGTTGAAGTCAAGAATCGCCCGAAGCCGCTTGCCTGCTATGTTTTTACCCGAAGCAAAACCCTCCGACGAAAAATATTGCACGAGGTTTCGTTTGGTGGCGGTGCCATCAACGACACCATTATGCATATTTCAAATCCGAGGTTGCCATTTGGCGGCGTGGGTCACAGCGGCACAGGCAGCTATCACGGCGAAGCAGGCTTTCGCACTTTTTCGCATTACAAAAGCATTTTGCAAAAACCATTTCGCCTCGAACCCAACTTGAAATATCCGCCATATTCTGAAGGAAAGCTGAACTGGATAAAGAGGTTCATGAGGTAACTGCAAAATGTTTCATTTTTAGTTGCACCAAGATCACAAAGAAGGGCACTTCCCGACGCTGCCGGTCAGGACTTGCAGAAGAACACGACGCAGCTTTAGTGTTTCGCACAAAAGCCGTTCACATGCATTCACAACAACGTTGTGAATCATCAATAGCTGTTATCGTAAATTCGCAAGCGAGCTTGTGAATTTACAGAAACAGCCATTGATAGCGGCTTTTGTTAGGTTTTCTTTCCCTTTGTGCGCTTTGTGCGATCCTTAGAGTGCTTTGTGCTATCCTTAGAGTGCTATGTGAAACCCGAAGATGACATTCCCACGATCGGATTCCGCACGGATGCCCCTTTGTTTTTCCCTCTGGTAACATTCTCTGTGATAAAAAATAAAAACAATCACTCCATTATGTGTCTTTGTGTCCACGGGTGGCATTTGTCGGGAAATTGAGAGATTTTAAAATCTGTAAAATGAAATTGAATGAGCCGCCACATTCAATACACACTGTGATGTTTTTCGTTGCCTGAGTTGGGTGGCACAGGAAGCATGCATGTTGAACTTGATGGGGGTGGTTTTTTAAGTAATTTTGTTTACGTGTTATTAAATCTTTTCCTAACTTTGGCAGGTATAAGACAATTTAATAGATATGAGCCCAATTCAATCTGCTATTCGTGATAACAAGCACCGGGGAAATATTGGAGAGTTTTTGAAGGACAACATTAATTCAGGTTCTGAATTAGCCATTGTTTCTGCATATTTCACCATCTATGCCTATCACTCTTTAAAGGGTGACCTTGATTCTATCAGCAAACTCAGATTTCTTTTCGGGGAGCCAACCTTTATAAAATCGATAGATCCATCCAAAGTAAACAAAAGAGATTTTCAGATTGAAGATGACAAGCTGGTGATACCAATTGAAAATCGGCTTACCCAAAAAGCTGTTGCAAAAGAATGTGCAGAGTGGATCAAGGACAAAGTAGAAATCAAGTCCATGGTGAAACCCAGTTTTCTTCATGGAAAGATGTATCATATAAGCCAGCAGAATGGTGTTGAGAAAGCTATTCTCGGGAGTTCAAATTTCACAGTGAATGGTTTAGGATTGGGCTCCAGTCCTAACATTGAACTAAATATTGTTGTTGATAACGATCGTGACCGGACCGACCTTAAAGACTGGTTCAACGAATTATGGAATGATACTACTGGCCTTGTTGAGGACGTAAAAGAAGATGTTTTAAAATATTTAGATCAGCTTTTTCTCGAAAACGAGCCGGAGTTTATTTATTTCAAAACGTTGTATCATGTTTTTGAAAAATTTCTTGAGGAGCAACAGAAAGGCGGACTGCTCACAAGTGAAACCGGATTCTTCGACAGCGAAATATGGAACATGCTGTATAAGTTTCAGCAAGATGGTGTGAAAGGAGCAATCAATAAAATCCTCAGACATAACGGGTGTATTATCGCT
>CAZLHV010000024.1:0-24607 GCA_964559205.1 uncultured Bacteroidaceae bacterium | reverse complement strand
GGTGTAAAAACTGAGATTTGCTACGGCTTTCAGTACAGCAGGTTTCCTGCAGGTATGACGCAGGTCGGAAAACACCTGCCTGAATTTCAATTTAAGGCTAATATTACTGCTTGTTCCAACCAATCCGTCAAGTTCTTTGGGATAGGTGGCCATCATGAGCAGATTCAGAAAATAGGGAATGGTACTGAACAGAAAAACGACCTGATAATTGCCGCTAATCACAACCAATGCCGCAGCCGCAAGCGACGAGACTGCCGAACCCATCTGTGACCATGAGCGGGTGTGGCCGTAATAGGTTGTTTTGCTAGCAAGCCAGCCATTCAGTCGCAAATAATCGATAATCATGCTTTTGTGGGTTCCTTGGCGGAAAGCGTCACCAAATCCATAAAATACAAAGGATAATAAAAAAAGCCAATAAGAGTTGGCAAAATAAAACATCGAAAAAGATATGATGTATGAAATAAAGGCAAGAATCATGATTTTACGACGTCCAAACACATCGGCAAGGATGCCAGCCGGAATTTCCATAATATAGACAAGGATTTCGCGAAAAGAAACCAGAAAGCCTATTTCGACAAAACCAAGACCTTTATCAAGAAAAAACAAAAACAAAAAAGGATCGAAAAACCGCAGATTCTTCAGAAACCCGTAGCTGCAAAATTTAAAATATTGTCGGTCTTTGGTGAAGGTTTCTGACATGTCGGGCTCATTGAAAAGCAAAATTAATCAACTTCATTGAATGATTTTATGGACTTTTGGACTTTAAGAACTTTCGAACTTTCAACTTCTATTCTTCTGCAACAAAATGAAATTCCTCGTTTTCGTTGTAGCGGGTCCAAAGCTCTTTTTTGCTGAGTTTCACAATATCATGCACGATGTAAGATCCCGGGCTGTTGTTGGGCTGGCGCTCGATTTTGCGAGCCCAATCCTGCAGATTATACACGCCAAAAGAATATGTACTGTCGTTTTCAAGAAACACTTCGTAAGTAAAATTCAGCCGATATTCGATTTTGTATCCCGGATAAAGGTTGTTCCAGCTTTCAGTTTCATCGACGCCATCGCGCAAATACTGCTCAAGCACCCAGGTTCGGCTTAAACGCTTTTTGACTGAATGCAGGCTCATGGAACCTTCTTCAAATCGGTTGCAGGAGCCCAGCAAAAAAGTAGCTCCGGCCAAAAGCAAAAAAAGTAGTCTAAAAAACCTGTTTTTCATGACAGAATTATTTACTTTTACCTGACCAAACAAAAGTACAAATTTTATGCTGTGATGAAACAACGAATGCTATCGCTTCTGATTCTTTTGCTCATGGGCATCCCCGTATGGGGTCAATATGCAGGGTTCTCGATGGGTCCTGCGTTTGCCTTCACGCGTTACACTTCGTTTTCGTATTTTGCTGATTCCTACAACCGTTTTCACAAAAGCGAGCTAAGTGAGCCATTGGGTAATTTCCGGTTTGCCGGTGGAAAATATTTTGGCTTTTCCATGGGTGATGGAGGTGCCGGAATGGATTTGTCATACAGCAATCTGCGGCATACCGCCGAAGCTGTGTTTACAACAGGCGAAAAAAGGGTATTCGATCTGCGCTTGGGTTATTTCGACATCCTTTTGAATGTCGGTGGAGGCAACGATGGTGCCGGAGTGTGGGCCACAGCAGGTTTTTGCACCGGAAGAATGAACCTGTATTCATATACAGAATACCCAGATGGAACATATAATTATAGTCTGGAGCAAATACTCAATGGACAATACACGGGTTTTTATATTGCTGGCATTTTGGGGCTAAAGGCTCAAATACCTTTTTCGGAAAGTTTTGCCCTGCAGCTCAGAGCTGAGAAGCTTTTCAAGCAAACCAATTATCTTGGATTTCAGCTTCACGACAAAGACAATGGCAGGTCAAACACAGCTCCGCACACCGATGCCATTCCAACCGATTATTACCATTACAACGACATCATTGCCACCCAGGGTATGTTGCCGGAGCAATATTTTGTGCTGCCGGATTTGTCGGGAGTTCGGTTTTCGATTGCATTAACTATTCTTTTAAACAACTAGTCATGAAAAAGTACCTGATGGTTTTTATGGCTGCGCTGGTTATGGCTGCATGTTCGCCCGACAACCGCATGGCATCGCGTATGGATGGCACATGGAACATTTCCACAGTTGAAATCTATGATTGGAGTTCATCATCAGCCTCTTTTGTGCTTGACACAACCATTCTCAATGCAGGAACGGTCACCCTGGTTGATGAAGGGCTTAATAAAAAGCGCGATCACTATGACCTGTACACCAATCCGGGCAGTATAAATTTGCCAAACGGAAGCGGGTCGGGAGATTATTATTGGAGTGTTGATGTTGGACCAAACAACGACATTGCCCGCATTGAATTCATGGTAGACGATTATCCGTTTTATTATTATTTCAGCTACAATGTTGAATGGAAAAGCCGTAAGGAGATGATCTGGACTAATATTGACAACAGTGCGGCCGGTTTAGACAATGGCAATGACCGCAAGGAAGTGTGGTTTATGAATCGGGAATAACGAAGTGTTTTATGGATGGAATGGATGTGGTTTATTTGTATTTAACATTGATTGGTGTAAAAATATACAATGTTTTGTGATCGGCCATTTATTAAAATGGCGTATTTTTGCACAAAAAATGGCATGAAGAGGGTAATTACGTGGTTATTTTTATTAATACTTGCGACAGGATTGTTTGCACAGCGGGGTGTTGATCATAGTCTGGTTGCAAAACAGTATATGTATAGTTTTACAGGTGCAGGAAACCAGCAGCAACTGGACCGGTTAAGCACCAATTTGTATCAGATTAAAGGCGTTACAGAAGTGAAGGTGACCTATAAGTGGGATTCCGGAATTGGGATGATCTTTTTTTCTTATGTGGAAAACACGCCAAAGGGTGAGCAACCGAGTGATTTTAATCCTGCCGAGGTAAAAAGAATTATTTCTGATCTTGGCCTTGTGCCATTCGAATTCAGAGAGTTATAAAATTTTCAAAAGTTTGGATATGAAAATGAATGTCATTTTCGGGATGACTGTCTGCGTGACCCTGCTCTTTTGGGTTCGGTTATCTTATTCGCAAAGTGATGGCTGTTCGGCAGCATCGGTGCTTCCGGTTACTTTAAACTGTTCGTCGCCAACTGCAGGAACGACGGTGGGTGCCACGCAGACCATTGTTGGATGTGTAGGTACTGCCGATGACGATGTGTGGTATAAATTCACAGCAACCTCGTCAAATCATGTGATTACTGTAACACCATCAGCTGGACTCGACCCTGTGGTGCAGCTGTTTTCGGGAAGTTGTTCTTCTTTGATTTCTATCACCTGTATGGATAATGGTTTGACGGGGGGTACCGAAACCATCTATGCTTCAGGTCTGACTCCCGGAACGGTCTACACTATTCGGGTATATCATTACTACAGTGGTTCAGGTACTGGCACGTTTTCGGTATGTGTAACCGAAGCTCCGCCAGCTCCTACAAACGACAACTGCTCAAATGCGACCTTGCTCAATGTGAATTCATCCTGTGTATCAGTTGCAGGAACAACCGTGTCGGCTTCAAGCTCACAAATTGGTTGTGCAGGCACTGCCGATGATGATGTGTGGTATAAGTTTGTGGCAACCAATGCCGTTCAGACCATAACGGTGGTGCCTTCGGGGACCATGGATCCAGTAGTTGAACTATTTTCGGGAACATGTGCTGCTTTGACAAGCATCACTTGCCTTGATAGCGGTTTTTGGTCTGATACTGAAACCATTTCTGCGGTGGGATTGATCCCGGGAACGACCTATTACATTCGGGTATACGACTACTATTCGTCGAATGGCGGAGGAGATTTTAATATTTGTGTTACCGGGACTCCCACGGCAACACCTACTAACGACGAACCCTGCAATGCCATAGCCCTTCCTCCTGTAACTTCAGCTTGCGATTATTTGTCGTTTACCACAACCGGAGCCACCACAACCACCACGGCACCTACTCCGGCTTCGTGTGCTGGCGGTTCAAGCCCCATGCAGGGAGGGTTTAACAACACACCTCAGCCAAAAGATGTTTGGTTTAGCATTACGGTGCCTTCCTCGGGAATGATCAGTATCATGGCCAGGCCAGGGTATGGGTTTAGTGACGCAGTAATGGCTTTGTATTCAGGCTCATGTTCATCGCTCACTCAAATTGCCTGTTCCGACGATCAGAATTATCCGGGATCATCAAATGATCTGAAGCCATTTCTACAGGCCACAGGGCTTACGCCCGGATCAACAGTTTTTCTGCGATACTGGGCTTTTAATGGCAACACCACCGGTAGCTTTGGTTTATGTGTGACGACCCCAACCAATGATGCTTGCTCGAATGCTTTATACATCTGCGATCTAAATGGCTACGAAGGCACCACCAGTGCAGCTTACACCAGCGACAGACCAGGGAACATGAGAGGAAATGCAGAAATGAATAATCCTCCCACCTATACATACACACCCGGAACATGTCAGGGAGGAATATTTGGTTTGGGCGGGGCCTGGGGAAGTGGGGCCCCGAACTGCGATGTCCAGATAAACAACAATTCGTGGATCCGTTTTACCGCTGCATCTGATTCTGCAGTACTCGATGTAGATATTTATGATTGTTATGTGGGAAATTATCCTTCAGGTGGAATTCAGATGCAGGTTTTTTCTGCCGGTTCTCCCTGTGCATCTTTCACCCCGGTTTCTGATTTCAAAGAAGGATCCACTCATTTATCAATTACAGCTCAGGGACTAACTACCGGCAGTGATTATTATCTGATGATAGATGGCTTTGCAGGGGATATTTGCAGCTATTCTATCTCTGCATCTTCAGGGGTTCAATTCCCGGATATCAATTCTTCGGCCGATCCCATTTGTTTTGGAAATTCCTCGGTGTTGTATGGCCCTGCAGGAGCCAGTGCCTATCACTGGTATCCGGGAAACCAGACTTCGCAGAATATCACAGTTTCACCAGCGACAACCATGACTTATTCTCTTGAAGTTACGGGGGTGTGTGGTCATCGGCAGTGGTTGAATTATACACTTGATGTTAATCAGTTACCTGAAGTAACGGCATCGTCCAATAGTCCGTTGTGCGCGGGTAACTTGCTCAACCTGACCGGTGGTGGAGCACAGGCATACCAATGGTCTGGACCCAATTCGTTTTCATCAACATCTGCAAACCCTTCCATTGCTTCGGTTTCTGCAGTTAATGCCGGAATGTATTTTGTCACCGGTACGGACGCCAATGGCTGCAGTTCAACGGCCTCAACGGGTGTTACTATCAACACAAACCCGACAGTCAATGCGGGGAGCGATCAAACCATTCCTAATGGCACAAGCACTTCGCTTAACGGATCGGCCAGTGGTGGAAGTGGTGTTTACTCCTATTCCTGGTCACCCTCGGCTCTGGTAACATCACCAAACAGTTCTGCAACGAATACCGTGAATTTGAGTTCAAGTACGGTTTTCACCCTCACCGTTACCGATTTAACCACGGGATGTGTTTCTACTTCACAGGTCACGATTAATATTAGCGGAGGGCCTCTACAACTTGCAATCAGCTCATCAGCTCCTGCAGTTTGTGGTGGAAGCAGTGTCTCTCTAAATGCACTTGCTTCCGGAGGTTCAGGTTCATACACATATTCCTGGTCGTCGAATCCAGCTGGTTTCACTTCCTCTTCTTCAAATCCCATTGTTACGCCTTCCGGCACAACGACCTATATCGTTTCTGTGTGGGATGGATTCAATACGGTTGTTGACTCTGTGACGGTAGGCGTTTATTCATTGCCCATAGCCACCGCATCCAATACAGGCGCATATTGTGTTGGGGAAACAATAGATCTTTCAGGCGGCGGCGGTCTTTTCTACACTTGGTCGGGCCCGGAAGGTTTCAGCAGCAGCAGCAACAATCCAAATTTTGCACCAGCCGATTCAATACATGCCGGAGTGTATTCGGTGACAGTTACTGACGCAAACGGCTGCAGCTCAACAGCATCGACAACGGTTGTTGTATACAATATGCCCGACATTGTGATTTCAGGTGCCGGTACTTATTGCGTTGGGGATACATTAATACTTTCTGCATCTGGTGGTGTTTCATTTCTTTGGAGCGGTCCAGACGGCTATAGCGCCATGGGTGCGGTTGCCTCTGTTGAAGGTCTGGTTTCCGTGAATGAAGGAACTTATACGGTAACTGTTAGTTCTGCAGAAGGTTGCGTATCTCAGGCTTCAATTTTTGTAGAGGTCAATCCACTGCCCGTTGTAGCAGCTTTGAATGGAGGACCCTATTGTGTTGGTGATACTGCATTCCTATCGGCTGGAGGCGCTTCGGATTATATTTGGAGTGGTCCGCAAGTTTTCAGCAGCAGTTCACAGGCTCCTCATTTTATTGCAGCCACTATCGCAGAGTCCGGGGTGTATACTGTCATAGGCACCGACATTAATGGTTGCAGCAATACCGCCCAAACTACTGTTGTGATTAATCCTTCTCCAAATCTTTTAATTAGTGGGTCAGACACTTTGTGCTCCGGTTCAATGCTGACTCTTTTTGCTACTGGTGCTGATTCCTATGAATGGAGCAATGGATCTGCAACATCATCCGTAAACGAGGTTGTTTTCTCAGGTGGCTATTATTCAGTGACGGGCACTATTGGAAATTGTTCAGATGATGACAGCATACTTGTGGTTGTACATCCTTCACCTATCGCAAATGCTGGTTCTGATAGCACATTATCGCAGGGTGAGTCGGTTGAGCTAAATGGCAGTGGAGGCATTGTGTATTCCTGGACTCCGCCGGATTTTCTTTCTGATCCGTCGTCAGCAAGTCCTGTATGTACTCCGGAATACGACATAATGTATATTCTCACCGTATTTAATGAATTTGGATGTAGTGATACTGATACCATTTTCATACGAATGGATGAGGACTGTGGAAGTTTATATGTACCCAATGCATTCAGTCCGAATCAGGATGGGAAAAACGATGTTTTTGGAGTTTTTAACCGCTGTATCCAAGAAATTGATCTGAAAGTGTTTAACCAATGGGGAAATTTGGTGTACCACAGCACTGATCCGGCTGGAAGGTGGGATGGTTTGTATGGTGGTACTGATGCTGACAGTGGAATTTACTCCTATTATTTCACGGGAAAACTGAGCGATGGTTCTGCCGTGAGTGGTCAGGGAAATGTAGTTTTGATTAGATAAAGAGCTGATATGAAAAGAAAGTTGGAATTGTTGTCATTGTGTTTTCTTTTGCTTGTACCAGCGATCACAAGGGCTCAGGATCCACATTTTGGGTTTTGTAAAGCCTTGCAGGAGTATCAGTCTCCTGCATTGCTTGGTGTGCAGGACAATCAGATGCAGATTACCTCGGTATACCGAAATCAATGGAGAAATGTTGGAACAGCGTTTCAAACCTATGGTTTATGCGGAAATGCTAAGATTACGCGGTCGTCGAACTCAACACTTTCTGCTGGCGGTTTTGTGTTTAATCAGTCAGCTTTCAGCTACAGCAGTTTGCTCTCACACGCTTCTATCGCCTCGAATGTTTTGCTATCTGATGGAAAAATATTCACAGTTGGCATTGGAGCTGGTACCCGATATGAGATGGTTGATCCGGATGCATTGATGTGGACTGATCAGTTTAATGGATATTCATACGATCCATCATTACCACACAATGAATATTTCAGCAGGGAGCAAAAGGCAGGCTTTGATCTTTCGGCCGGAGCTTCATATCGGTATATATCGACAGACAGAAGCAGTGAATATTTTCCAAAGAGCACCGGCACAATGGCTTTGGGTTTCTGGCATTTGAATCAAGGACAGCGACTTTCTTTAACCAATGAACAAACAAAAATAAAATCGGTTTTGTTGTGTGATGTTCAATTTGCTCTGGGTGATGACAATAAGGCGGCAGTCAATCCGTGGATGCTGGGCATGATGCAGGGCAAGGCGTGGGAACTGCTTGTGGGAACCGATTTTAAGTTTTTTCTGAAGGATAAGGAGAAATATTCTGCTTCACGCTACATCATGTCAGTTGGAGGGGGATATCGTCTTAAAGATGCTGCTATGGCCCGAATCATGTTTGATTATGCCGGCTATGGAATTGGGGTCTTGTATGAAATCAACACGTCTCCACTTAAAGAGGCAAGCAAGGGTTTTGGCTGTGTTGAAATACTGCTCAGGTACAGCCCTTCTAAGAACAATTTTTCGTTGTTTTAAAAACCAAAACAAATCATATGTCAGCTTACATTAAACAACAGGATGAATTCGGTACTTCATTGTACTACATTTCAAATCATCAGATCAGGAAAAACGACGAATTTGGCGAAGTACTTTTCACCTTACAAAATGGCAATAGAATTAAAAAGGGTGACGAATTTGGCGAAAGTGTTTTGTTTATCGACGGCAATTATATTCGCCAAAACGATGAGTTCGGTGATTATTTTTTGTATTTTAACTCAGAAAGGGTGTTACAGCCAGATGAGTTCGGCTCACAGGTTTTTCATGTGACCGGAGAACGAATCAGAAAAGGCGATGAATTTGGCGAGTATGCCTATTATATCAATGGCGAGATATCATTTGAAGAGTTGCAGATGTTTCTGGGAATCGTGCTTCTTTAATTGATTGGGAAAGCCTTTCTGGTTTAGGCCCATTCCGGTCTATTTGATTTTAATCACTGCCATTTGCTGCTGACCATTATCAGCAACAAGCGCATAATCGCCATACAGGCTTACGGCCAGATATGACGACATGTTTGGATTCACTTCATACATCAACGCCATTGATGCGGGATTGCTCACATCAAGAACGAGCAGTCCGCCCCAGCCATTGGCCACATATGCCAGGTTGCCGTTGATTTCTGCATCGTAGGCATCGGGCCCGTCGCTGGCATTTGTAAATGCTTGCAAAACTGTGGGGGATGATAAAACCGAAACATCTACCGAAATAAAGCCTGCGCCCCAATCGGCAAGGAAGGCCGTATTGTTTTTCAAGGAAATACTTCTTAACCAAGGACTATGACCAGGGGTTCCGCTCTGATACATACGGGCATGGGTGGCAATTGATGCCGGATTAGTGATGTCGAGAATATAGAAATAGCCTCCATTTGTGCCGGCAAAAGCTGTATTGCCGTTAATGTTAAGGCATTGAAAACCGCGACCAGTCTCATCGGAAGCTACATTTGTGAAATTGCCGGCCTCCAGACCAGTTGTTTTATCTAGTATTCCAAAATAGCCATTTGATCCAATTCCACCAACAGCAAAAAGATATTGATCGTTGACAAAGATGTTGCTTATTTCGTCGGCAGGCATTGTGTGCAGGATTTCTGACGGATGAACCGGATCTGAACCGATTTCATAGGCATAAACTCCATCGTTGTAAGCTGCCGCATAAAGAATGTTGTCAAACACAAGTACTTTTCTGATCTCACCAGTTGGGTGCAGGGTGTTGACCAGGGCAGGATGAATCGGATCGCTGATGTCGATAATTCCTATCCCGTTTTGATTGAGCGCTGTATAGGCATAATCTCCACTATTTGTGATATCGTATATTCCTTGTTGCGGTGTTGTAGCGACCACTGTTCCCACAGAAGGCTGGTTGTTTTGATCGTCGGGAATAATATCATTCTCATCCTTACATGATTCAAAACCAAGGAATGACATGAGGGTCAGTACCATAAACAATTTGTTTTTCATCATTGTTGAATTAATTTGTTGATAATTGGCTGTGAAGATATGAAATAAAAAAAGCCCTGATGATCATCAGGGCTTTTCAGTTCAGAAAAAAAACCAGATTATCTCACAATTTTCATTTCGTTGATGAGGTTTGTTGCGCCGGCAAACTTATCGACCACAAACAGTACGTAGCGAATATCAACCGAAATGGTACGTTGAACAGAAGGTTCATATTCAATATCACCACTCATGCTTTCCCAGTTGCCGTCGAAGGCAATACCAATCAGTTCGCCGTTACCGTTGATCACCGGACTGCCTGAATTTCCACCGGTAATATCGTTGTTTGAAATGAAACAGGTATAAAGAGTTCCATTTTCTCCATATTGACCAAAGTCTTTATTCTGGTATAGCTCTTTGAGTTTTTTCTCAACCACGAATTCATCAACTTTTGGATCCTCTTTTTCCATGACACCGGCAAGCGAGGTTTGAAAGTCGTAATGAACGGCATCCATTGGAAAATAATCCTGAATGGTTCCATAGGTCATGCGCATGGTGCTGTTTGCATCGGGATAATATTTTGCGTTGGGTTCCATGATGCGAAGTCCTTCAATGAAAAGACGGCTGCCGTTATTGATTTTGGATTCAACGGATCCAATTTCGCCATAAACCTTACGAATAGATTCTACCATGCTTAGAGTAACAGCAAAGCCTGGATCTTCGGCAATCACATCATATGTGGGGTTTTTCAAAAACTCTCTGAGCTTGGTTTCGTTGGTAAATATGCTGTTGGCAAAGACATATTCTCCCCAAAGCTTGAAGCTTCCCTTGAATTTTTTTCCGTTCACGGTTGCGAAAATCGAAGGATGCTGTTCGACCGGGATATCTTTATAATACATTTCCATCAGGGCAATAAACAGGTCGCGATCAACAGTTGCATTATAATCCTTGTAGAAATCAGCCAGTTTAGGTTCGAAAGCGGCAGCCTGATTTTTAATCATGCCATCGAATTTTGTTTTTTCAGATTTTGACGCCTCGTCCTTTTGCTTCAGCGCACCATAGAGTTGAAAAGCGCCGAATGAGAAATATAAAAAGTCGGGACCCTGAAATACTGCTTCTTCAAGATATTTCAAAGACAGGTTATACTTTTCCAGATCAGCATATCCACTATTGATGTCGGGGATTGCATTTCCATACTTTTCCTGTCTTTTTGGATCAGCTTTAGCCCATGCTTCAAATTTGTCTTCAAGGGCTTTGCGTTCGTTGTAAACATCCCAACGTTTCAAACCTTTGGTTTGTCCAATGAAATATTTCCAGTAATTGGCGGTTTGTGCATATTTAGAAGCATACTGAATTCGGATTTGCGGGTCAGCATCCATGTAGCTCTTCATAATGGCCAGTTTTTTGTCGCGGATTTTCACAACAGCGGGATTGTTTTGGCGAAGCTGCAGATCGACGCCGGCAGCATTCATGTATCGGGTGGTAGTTCCAGGAAAGCCAAAAATCATTGAAAAATCGTTCTTTTTTACTCCCTTGAGGCTGATAGGAAGTGAGTGTTTGGGTTTCAATGGAACATTGTCTTTGCTGTATTGAGCAGGACTTCCGTCAGGGGCGGTATAAATGCGGAACATGCTGAAGTCTCCAGTGTGACGTGGCCACATCCAGTTGTCGGTATCGCCACCAAATTTTCCAATGCTGCTCGGTGGTGCACCAACGAGGCGGATGTCGTAATAGGTTTCATATACAAAGAGATAGAACTCATTGTTATCAAACATGCTTTTTACAACTACATCGTATTTGCCTTTTTCCGAAGCTTCTTTTTCGATTTTTGAAATGGCAGCATCGATAGCGCTTTGACGATCTTCAGGACTCATACCGTCAGTGACCTTCTCAAGGCAACGGTCTGTCACATCATCCATTCTGACCAGAAAAGACATGGTCATGTCCTTTACAGGCAATTCTTCTTCAAAGTTTTTTGCCCAGAAACCATAGGTGAGATAATCATGCTCAAGGGTGCTATGACTCTGAATGGCATCGTATCCGCAATGATGATTTGTAAGGATCAGACCTTTATCTGATACCACTTCACCAGTGCAGAAAAATCCTTCGGGAACCATTTGTCCACTTCCTAATCCAACCACTGCATCTTTAATGCTGCTGCTGTTGATGCTGTAAAGTTGCTCGGGGGTAAGTTTAAGCCCAAGTCGCTTCATTTCTTCGTAATTGTATTTTCCGATAAACATCAGAAGCCACATGCCCTCATCGGGCGGAGTCACGGCATAAACTCCCTTAAAAATCAGGCCCAGAAAGGCCAGCATGGTCACGAGTCGTTTCATTGTGTTATTGTTTTGTCTTACATTGTGCTGGTTAGAATCAACAAAAGTATTTTATTTGAAAAAAACAGATTCTGTTTTTCACGTCCATTATGTTTTGAAATCTGAATTCAGTACACAGTATTTTGTTATTTAAGGTGGAATTCATTTCGTTTATCTAAAATGTTTAGGGCTATTTATTATTGATTAATCTGAGTTTTTCGAGGAGTTCAAAGAACGATTTACGAAAACTGTCGCCAATGGGTAATCGTTCGTTAAGCACAACCACATGGCTTTTTTCAATGCTCTGGATTTTCGAGAGATTGATGATGTAGGATTTATGAATCCTGCAAAACTGTTCCTCGGGAAGCATGTCGAGCATGTTTTTAAAATTGGTAAGAGTCATGATTCGCTTCTCGGGGCAAACAATGCGGAGGTAATCTTTCATACCTTCGATGTAATGAATATCGTTGAACATGACTTTTTGCATACGATATTCAGTTTTTACAAACATATATTCAGGGGCAGGCTCCTGTCTGGGCTGATTGAGTGCTGCTGCCGATGGAACCTCATGCACGGGTTTGTTGCAGCATTTGTCATATATGCGGTTTACCGACTGAAGAAAGCGCTCAAATGAAATGGGTTTCAAAAGATAATCACTTACCTCCAGTTCAAAACCTTTGATGGCGTATTCGCTGTATGCCGAAGTGATCACTACGTGAGGCTTGTTTTTGAGAACCTCGAGTAACTGAATGCCAGTCAAATCATCCATCTGAATATCGAGAAAAAGGATGTCGGTGGTGTTCTCTTTCAGGAACTGTAATGCATCAATCCCGTTGAGAAACGACTGTTGCATATCCAGAAAAGGTACTTTCGCAATATATCCCGTTAACTTTTCAACGGCAAGAGGTTCGTCGTCAACGACAATGCACTTCAGTTTCATATCAAACAAATTTTAGCAGTAAATTTTCCCTTCTCGGATTCAGTTGTAAAACAGTGCCTTTCAGGGTATAGCAGCTCAAGCCGTCTTTTCAGATTATGCATGCCGATGCCTCCCACCGAATCTTTGTTCGTGTCGGTTGTGCTGATGAAATTTTCAACCACAAAGCAAAGTGCGTTTTCCTCTTCATAAAGTCGGATAATAATTCCGGGATCTTTCACCTTTTTGTCGCCATGTTTTATCGCATTTTCAACAAGAGGTATAAACAACATGGGCGCCACAAGCTTATTGGTGTTTTCAAGGCGATTGTCAAACAAAATAAATGAGCCGCCTACTTTTAGCTCGTGCAGTGAAATGAAATTTTTCAGATAATTGACCTCTCGCTGCAATGGAACAAAATCGGCGGTGGCTTCATACAACACATATCGCATGATCTCACTTAGTTTTATAATGCTTTCGGAGGCTTTGGCAGGATTAACAGAGATCAGCGTATCAATGTTGTTTAGCGTGTTGAAGATAAAATGCGGATTAATTTGATTTTTTAGCAAAGCCAGTTCGCTTTGCAGGTTTTGCATCTGAAGGAAGCTGCGGTGTTCCTTTTCCTTGATCCAGATTTTCAGCACCTTGATCACCGAAGCAAAAATGGCCACAGCCAACGACGACACAATTGAAATAAAGTAATCGAACTGCCAAAATGTGATTTTGCCATCCCATTCGGGAAGATAGGTGGGAATGTAGATGTAATAGTTGATCAACCGGTTCAGAATCAGGGTAACAAAACTGAGCCCAATGAACGAAACGATAAACCAAAAATATTTCCGTTTTAAAAGAAAGTATGGGAGCAACACATATATCATGATATAGGTTGCCATAATATCCACCCACAAAAAGTAGGTGGTGCGCTCAAGTAAGTCGGTGAAAGTGAGCTCGGATGGAATACTTATTAAAAGTGAATACAGCGAAATGTATCCCAGCCAGAACAGCAAATGAGTAACAATGCGCTGCAACGTATTCTTATATCCTTCAAACAGAAATCGCATAGTTTTTTATTTCAGCGGACTAAGATCGTGCTTTCTGTGGTATGCGCAAAGAAATTTCTACATAATTTACCTTTTTCCATGCCAACAGCCTATTCTCGCGATGAACACGATTTTTATCGCCCAGTGCCAATAGCCGATACAATTGCCTTGCTTGCATAATCTTTTTGTCAATGAATGACTTTTCCAACACTTTTGTGCTATTAATCCTTTTTGCCATGAAAACCATTGCCCGTCCATTCGTCTTTATTGCAGCCATTTTTGTGCATTTGTCGCTCATGCTGGTTGGTTTTTCGACAGCCCGTGCCGAGCATGATCCGGTTCCACAGGGTGGGGCAGTGAGCGGAATTTTACTCGACAGCATTACCAGCCAGCCTGTGGTGTATGCCAATGTGGCTCTGTTTTCAACCGTCGACTCATCTATTGTTGCCGGTGCAGTAACCGACAGCACTGGAGCTTTTTTACTTACTGAAATCGAAAAAGGGCGGTACTTTTTGAGAATCACTTTTATTGGTTATGGCGATCTGCTTCTTCCTGCTTTCGATCTTGCTCGCGGGCAGCAACTTGCTCTGGGCACCATAAAGTTGAGCCCCTCTGACTTCAATCTTAAAGGAATCGACATTGTGGCCGAAAAACCATTGGTGGAGTATCATCTCGACAAGCAGGTTATCAATGCCGAAGCAGTACAAAATGCCGCTACAGGAACTGCTATTGATATTCTACGCAACAGCCCGTCTGTGGTGATCGACAACGACGATAACATTTCATTACGTGGCAATCAGGGATTCATGCTTCTGATCAATGGCGTGCCATCGGTGCAGCAGCCCCGCGATGCATTGAGGCAAATTCCTGCCGCCATGGTTCAGACAATAGCAATCATCACCAATCCGTCGGCTCGTTACGATGCCGAAGGCGTTTCCGGAATCATTAATGTTATCCTGAAACAACAGAAGGAGAAAGGGTTTGGAGCACTCGTCAATACAAGAGTAGGCCTAAACAACAAGTATGGAGCAGACATTTCGGCAAACTACAATTTAAAGAAATGGAGATTTAATGGTTCACTTGCATGGGGCGACGACAGTCATCAATCGACGAGCCAATCGGTTCGCCGAACATGGTCGGGTGATACCACCACCGTTTTGCTGTGGGATACTGACCGAAAAAATGGAAACGACATGTATAATGCCCGTTTCTCGGCTGAATTCACTCCCGATGCAAAAAACACCCTGTTTGTCAGTGCCGAAGGAGGATTCAATAATTGGCAAATGGAGATGTGTACTGATTATACTCAGCAGATAACCGGAATAGAGAACCAGTATTTTGTGGCTGATTATACGGCAGAGTATCCGGGCCTGAGCACGGGTCTCACCGCAAAATTCACTCATCAGCTCGATACATCTGGTGCCCAGTATTCATTCAGCGCATCCAGGGTGTCGTGGCATGGCGACATTAAACAAACAAACGACACGTGGTTAAGCAACAATGCTTTTGGATTAGTAACACAAATGCAGGGAAGCCGCTTCAGAGAAGATGCATTAATGAAAGATCATCAGCTCAATGCTGATCTCACCATTAATATTTTTAAGAAAGTAAAAATGGAGAGCGGATATCAGTTTACATACAGGCCTTTCGAAGGTCAGTTTGATGCCGAAATGCTGAATGGTGGTTCATATATCACGGATACGGTAAACACGACCGATGAATGGTTTCTACAGCGGAAACATGCCGGATATGTCATGTTTTCAGGCAAGGTGAAAACCATTGAGATACAGGGCGGGCTTAGAACAGAGCATTTTCACAGTGAATTTTTGCTGGGCAATGATGAATATAACGATGTGGTTTTCGATGATTTGTATTTTTTCCCTTCATTGCATATCAGCAAGGCCTTTTCGCCGCGAAGCCGCTGGCAGGCGAGTTACAGCCGCAGGGTCAACTATCCTCAGGACTGGATGATCGGACCCACCCCAATGTATAACGACGGCTTTATGTTTCAGCAGGGAAATGCCGACCTGCGACCCGAGATGGTTGATTCGTATGAATTGTCACATATTCATCTCATTGGTAACGGTACCATGTTGAATGTAACCGGTTTTTATCGTCAGATCAACGGTCAGCTTGTGCGAACCATGACCATGAGTGATGAAGGATTGCTTGAAGTGAATTGGGATAACCTCGCAACCAGTCGCAGTTATGGCATGGAAGTCGGATCCAACATTCAAATCAGTCGGATTTTTTCGGCAAATGTTGCTGCCGGAGCCTATGGCGTAAACAACGAAGGTGTCGTGACTGGCGACAGTGTCAATAGCAGTGATTTTTCATGGAATGGACGGGTGATGTTCAATGCAAAAGTAACACCGGCTACTAGGATTCAGATTACAGGTTTTTATAATGCAGCCTCGGAAGAAGAACAAGGATACCGACCTGCACAGGGGCTGGTGGGGATCAGTCTGCGACAGGATTTTCTGAAAGGACGTCTGAGTGCCACACTGAATATGAACGACGTGTTCAATACCTTTCGCTATCAATTCGTGATCAAAAATGATGATTATGAAACTGAGATTGACTTCACCCCTGAATATCCCCGCATCACATTTGGCTTAACATGGAAAATTAATAACTACAAGCCATTGGATAACAACGGTCAGCAAAATCTCACTCCAGTTGGTGGTGGCATGTAATGTGACTTGCGGTAGCATATTCTGAAATATGTGAAGAATAGTAAGCGCAATTGCGGGTGCACTGTTGTGTTGTTGAATCATCGGTTCTTATGTCAGCAACCTCATAAACTTGCATGAATTAGATTTGGATATCTGCAATGATCATCTGAGAGTTCCCTGCAACGGCATCCCGTAAATTCAAATGTGTCAACAGGAGTTGAGCTTAGAATATAGAAACGCTGGCTGCATATGTTCCAAATTTATGATTTTAATAATAACGTTTTTGTAGCGATACAGCTGCATCATATGTCGGGGCAAGATTTCGAAGGTTCAGTTTTAATGTGTTACTTGATCATAGCATCATGGTAACCAGATGTTTACATGGTCATGATCAATCCCATTGAATATTGTGTAGCGGACGAAAGTGTATTCAAAATAGAAACCTGTTCTTTTGAAGTACTGATGAATTTGAAGTGTATAAAAACAAAAACAAACTATATAGAAAAATAATCTCACTCAAAACACACACTGCAATCCACATCTGAAACTTTTACTATCTTTGCACCCTCAAACAATCTGTTTCAGCTTGTTTGAATTATTAAGAACGAGGGGAGAGATCAGGCTCTGTGAACCTCTGGCAACCGTCCGGCTAATGTTGGAAAAGGTGCCAAAACCTGCCGGAAAGCAACGGAATAATAATTTAAACGAAAACGACATGAACAGAAGTTCACTTTTTTCGGATAAAAGACTACAACAGAATATTTTTCTGTCTGTGATTCTTTCTTTATGGTGCATGCGTTAGCCGGAACCGGGAGTATTTTCCTGTGTCCGGCTGTTTTGTTTTCATTATTCACGCATGTAAAACCATTAAGTCATTTGTTATGGCAAAAACCATCGAAGAAATCAACGAAAAAATACGAAAAGGAACAGCTGTTGTATTAACAGCCGAACAGTTTAAATCGCTCGGAAGCTGCGAAAATTCAAAATCGCTTGCACGCAAAGTAGATGTGGTTACTACTGCCACTTTCGGCCCCATGTGTTCGTCGGGGGCATTTATCAATGTTGGACATGCTTCGCCAGGACTGCGCATGGAAAGCATTTCGCTCAACGGCGTGCCTGTTTGCGGCGGAATAGCAGCTGTAGATGCTTACATCGGTGCTACCGAAGTGGCCTCGCCTGCCGACAACTATGGCGGAGCACATGTAATCGAAGATTTGGTTTCAGGAAAAGAAGTCAGACTTAAAGCCACAGGCAAAGGAACCGATTGTTATCCTGCGCACGAAGCCGATGTTATGATTGGTCTGGACAGCGTTAACGAAGCCATTCTTTTTAATCCGCGAAATGCCTATCAAAACTATGCAGCAGCAACCAATTCGTCGTCGGCAAAGCTTTATACGTACATGGGCGTTTTGTTGCCTCGCTTCGGAAATGTGAATTACAGTACATCGGGCGAATTGAGTCCTTTGCTCAACGATCCATGGTTGCGGTTTACGGGCATTGGCACACGCATTTTTCTGGGCGGAGCAACCGGTTATGTGAGCTGGGGCGGAACCCAATGTCATCTCGACAGGCCAAGAAACAACAAGGGAATACCTCTTCAGCCTGCGGCAACCCTTGCTGTAATCGGAAATTTAAAGGAAATGAGCCCAAGCTTTATTCGGGCAGCTTATTTTGAACGCTATGGCGTAAGTTTGTTTGTTGGAATCGGAATTCCATTTCCAGTGCTCGATTCCGATGCTGCACACGACCTGATGATACGCAACAACGACATCGAAACACGTATTCTCGATTATGCGCAACCCGATCATCCTGTGCTGGCAACGGTCAATTATGCACAATTGCAAAGTGGAATTGTGGAGCTAAACGGGAAGAAAATCAGAACCGCACCCATGTCGAGCCTTAGCAAAGCAAGAGATATTGCCGATTTGCTTAAACAACAAATTGTAAATGGCAAGTTTTTGCTCACTCAAAAGCTTCAAGATTTACCCGGAAGCACAGCATTGAAAGGACTTAGCACAAAGAAAGGGGGTGAAGAATGAAACAGCGTTTTGTTTTTCGCTTTCCAACCGAAACAATCAATATTCCGGTCTCGTGGCATTTGATTCGCGATTTTGGTTTGAAACTCAACATTTTCAACGCCTATATCAATTCGGGCGAAGAAGGGAATCTGGCTTTAGAACTCGAAGGATCGAAGACCGAAATCGGTGCAGGAATACAATTTGTTCGCTCGCAGGGCGTGTTGGCCGAACCTATCGAAAAACACATTCACATTGGTATGGAACATTGTGTTCATTGTGGCGCCTGTACAGCGGTTTGTTACCCGGGGACACTTACGCTTCACCAGTTCACCCGCCAGTTGAATTTCGACTACAGCAAATGCACGGTTTGCGAACTATGCACATCGGCATGTCCATTGAAACTCATCAAAATCAGTTTTGTCGAATGAACTATCAGCCACGAACATACAGAGCCGACATGCAGACAAATCGTTTCAGGTATTTCACTGTAGCGATTGAAGAAACCGACTTGAGGGTTGGTGTTGGCTGCAACGAATGGAATGAAAATATTCCAAATCGAATTCATGAAATGGTGTTAGCGTTGCGACAAATACTTAAAAACTGGATTGTTGGTCAACCCGAATTTTTGCTTACGCATCATCCAATTTCAGTATCCTCAAATGCGCCTCATCTGGTTCAGCTAATGGTCGAATCGACTAAAAATGCGAATGTTGGACCAATGGCAGCGGTGGCCGGCACTTTTTCGAAACTGATTGGAGAGCAAATAAGCGAAGAGTTTCATCTGAGCAATCTTATCATTGAAAATGGTGGCGACATTTGGCTACATTCGTCAGAACCAGTTGTTGTCCGCATTGATGCCGGTAATTCTGCTCTCTCCGGAATTGTTGGAATTGAATTACAGGCCAGTCAAACGCCCTGTGGCATTTGTACTTCGTCGGGAACAACCGGCCATTCGTTTAGCTACGGAAAAGCCGATGCGGTTTCAGTTGTTTCAAGCTCAGCCTCTTTGGCCGACGCCTGGGCAACAGCCTTGTGCAACCAGGTTCAAACATCCAACGATTTAATAAATGTGGTACATTTGCAATCGCTTCCGTCTGAAATACAAGGCGTTGTGGCAATTTTGAACGAATCGGTTGCCGCATCGGGAAACATTACATTAAAAAAACTTCAGATATGAATACAAACCTAAACTTCAGCGAAGCACTTTCTAAGCGCATCCTCGTCATCGATGGCGCCATGGGAACCATGATTCAGCGCTATGGTCTTAGCGAAGAAGATTTTCGCGGCGAACGTTTCAGTCATCATCCGGTGAATCTGAAAGGTTGCAACGATTTGCTGAATCTGGTTCGGCCCGATATCATTGGTGCCATTCATTTGCAGTATCTCGATGCAGGTGCCGATATCATTGAAACGAATACTTTCAACGCGACTTCCATTTCAATGGCCGATTATCAGCTCGAAACACTGGCATACGAAATCAACCTTGCCGGTGCCAGTATTGCACGACGGACAGCCGATGAGTGGATGAGAAACAATCCTGGCATCGAAAAATTTGTGGCTGGTGCTATTGGCCCGACGAGCAAAACCGCTTCCATGTCGCCCGATGTGAATAATCCTAGTTTTCGCGCGGTGAGCTACGATGACTTGTTCCGTGCTTATTTTGATCAGGCTGCAGGCCTCATCGATGGTGGCGTAGATATTTTGCTGATTGAAACCATTTTCGATACACTCAACGCCAAAGCGGCTCTGGCAGCGTGCGAAGAAGCGTTGGCGCAGCGAAAAAAATCATTGCCATTGATGATTTCGGGTACCATTGTCGATGCCAGCGGACGAACGTTGTCGGGCCAAATCCTCGATGCGTTTATTGCTTCGTTTTCGCATGCCCGAATAGTGAGCATTGGCCTCAACTGCTCGCTGGGAGCCGAACAGATGCGACCGCATCTTCACGACTTGTCACTCAAAACACCATTGGCTGTCAGTGCTTATCCCAATGCCGGACTTCCGAATCATCTGGGGGGTTACGACGAAACTCCAGCTCAAATGGCTCTTCGCATCAGCGATTTTGCTCAAAATGGATTTGTGAATATTGTTGGTGGCTGCTGCGGTACCACACCCGATCACATCAAAGCCATTGCAGATGCGGTTCATCAAATGGTGCCCCGAAAAGCGCCGCAGATTCAAAACGAAACTGTCATTTCGGGACTCGAAGCATTGCATATTCGACCCGAAGTGAATTTCATCAACATTGGCGAACGCACCAATGTGTCGGGTTCGCGAAAATTTGCACGACTTATTCGCGAGAAACAATACGAAGAAGCCCTATCGGTGGCGCGCGAACAAGTTGAAAACGGCGCACAGGTCATCGACGTCAATCTCGACGACGGCTTGCTTGACGCCGAGTTGGAAATGACCACTTTTTTGAACCATTTGTCATCCGATCCCGACATTGCCCGGGTGCCAATCATGATTGATTCGAGCCGCTGGGAAGTGATCGAAGCCGGACTGAAATGTTTGCAAGGCAAAGCCATCGTAAATTCGATTAGTCTAAAGGAAGGCGAAGAATCTTTTCTGAAAAAAGCGAAAACCATCATGCGCTACGGTGCGGCTGTGGTGGTGATGGCATTCGACGAAGAAGGTCAGGCTGTGACCATGGAGCATAAATGTCAAGTAGCACAACGAGCTTATCAATTGCTTTGCGACGCTGGTTTTCCACCCCAAGACATTGTGTTCGACCTGAATGTGCTGACGGTGGCTACTGGAATGGAAGAGCACAACAATTATGCTGTGCAGTTTATTCAGGCCGTTGAGTGGGTGAAAAAAAACCTGCCGCAGGCCAAAACCAGCGGCGGAATCAGCAACCTTTCGTTTTCGTTTCGCGGTAACGACGAGCTGCGCGAAGCCATGCATGCTGTATTTCTCTTTCATGCCATCAAAGCCGGACTTGACATGGGCATTGTGAATGCTGGCAAACTTCCTGTGTACGACGACATTGAACCTGCATTGCGCGATTTGCTCGAAGATGTTGTGTTGAATCGTCGCAAAGATGCTTCGGAACGTCTGATAGCCTATGCGTCGCAGATGCAACAACGCGAAAAAACGGAAGAAGTTGCGGCGCAATGGCGCCAGAGTACAGTTGAGGAACGTTTGGCTTATTCGTTGGTAAACGGCGTTACCGATTACATTGCCGACGACATCACCGAAGCCAGAGGCAAATACAGCACGGCTTTGCTGATCATTGAAGGACCACTGATGGACGGCATGAAGCAGGTTGGAGATTTATTTGGTGCCGGAAAAATGTTTCTGCCTCAGGTGGTGAAAAGTGCCCGGGTGATGAAACGCGCAGTGGCAGAACTGATGCCGTTTTTGGAAGCTGAAAAAGCTGCATCCGCACGCTCTTCGGCAGGCAAAATTGTGATGGCAACTGTGAAAGGCGATGTGCATGACATTGGGAAAAACATTACCAGCGTGGTGCTGGCTTGCAACAACTACGACATGATTGATCTTGGTGTCATGGTGCCTGCTGCAAAAATTATTCAGACAGCGATCGACGAAAAAGCAGATATCATCGGCCTCAGCGGGCTTATCACTCCATCGCTCGACGAAATGATTTTTGTTGCTTCCGAAATGGAAAGACTGGGGCTTCGCATTCCTTTGCTGATTGGAGGCGCAACAACCTCCGAATTGCACACGGCTTTGCGGATTGCTCCGGCATATCGCAGTGGCGTGGTGTTGCACGTTAAAGATGCATCGCAGGCGGGTTCGGTGGCCGCAGAACTCATGAATAGTCACACTAGAGAATTGTATATTGAAAAAGAAAAGCAACGCCAACGCAAGCTGGTGGCCGATCACCAAGCTCGTCAACAAACAAAAAAATACATTTCGCTGTCGGAAGCACGAAGTAAAAAAGTGGTTTTGAATGTCACCAAAATGCCTCCAACGCCTAATTTCAAAGGTGTTCATTGTATTGCTAACCAGAATTTATCCGAATTGATTCCGCTCATCGATTGGACATTTTTCTTTCATGAATGGGATTTCAAAGGACGTTATCCTGCCTTGCTGGACGATCCTGTTTCGGGTGCAGAAGCGCAAAAACACTTCAACGAAGCGCAAATCATTCTGAAGCATTTGGTGGAAGGAAATCTCATTCAGGCCAAAGCTGTATTTGGAATATTCGAAGCTGCATCGGATGGTGATGATGTTTTACTGAAAACCCATTTGGGCGATGAACAACTTTGTTTTTTACGAAATCAGGAAGGTGGGCGCGACATCAATCCTTGCTTGTCCGATTTTGTTGCATCAAAAGATTCTGACATCAAAGATCACATGGGCTTGTTTGCTGTAACGGCGGGAATCGGCACTACGGCTCTGGCTCGTCGTTACGAGGAGGCAATGGACGACTACAGCGCCATGATGGTTCGTGTGCTCAGCAACCGCCTTGCGGAAGCATTTGCCGAATGGCTTCATCACCGCATTCGGATGGAATGGTGGGGCTATGCTGCCGACGAATCGCTTAGTTCGGAAGAATTGCTGAAAGAAAATTATCAGGGAATACGTCCTGCGCCTGGTTATCCGGCTTGCCCCGAACACAGCGAGAAAGCGAAAATATTTAAGCTGCTTGAAGTTGAAAAGCACACAGGCATTTCTCTCAGCGAAAACTTTGTCATGCAGCCATTGGCCTCGGTTTGCGGATATTATTTTGCCCATCCGCAGGCTTCGTATTTCAATGTGGGTCGCATTGGCAGCGATCAATTGGCCGATTATGCACGCCGCAAAAACATGCCTTTGGGACAGATCGAAAAATTACTGAATACAAACCTGATTGAAAAGTTATGATTGTTGCTCAATTACTCCGTGAAACAAAATCGACGTTGTTTTCTTTTGAACTGCTGCCGCCGGTCAAAGGCGACCACATCAGCGCCATATACGACACCATCGACCCTTTAATGGATTTCAGTCCCTCGTACATCAATGTGACGTATCACCGCGAGGAGTTGGTGTACAAGCAGCGACCCGATGGTTTGCTGGAACCGCGTCGCGTGCGAAAACGCCCAGGGACCGTTGGAATTACTGCCGCCATCATGCATAAATACAAAGTGGAAGTTGTGCCACACATGATTTGTGCGGGCTTCAATCGCGAGGAAACAGAAAATGCGCTGATTGACTTGCATTTTATTGGTGCCGACAACATTTTGATTTTACGCGGTGATGCCGATAAAAACAGTCGGCGCTTCGAGCCCGAGCCCGATGGCCACGACCATGCTTTGGGTTTATTGCAGCAAGTGGTTCAAATGAACAAAGGAAAATATTTAGACGAAGACATGCTTTATCAGGCACCCACGCGATTTTCGGCAGGAGTGGCTGGTTATCCCGAAAAACACGCCGAAGCACCAAACCCCGACAGCGATTTGCAATGGTTGAAGGCCAAGGTGGATGCTGGTGCCGAGTACATTGTGACGCAAATGTTTTTCGACAATGCCATGTTTTTTAGCTTCGTGAAACGCTGTCGCGAAGCTGGAATTTCGGTGCCTATTGTTCCTGGACTAAAACCCATTTCGGTGAAAAATCACTTGACCATTTTGCCCGGAACATTTCACGTGGATATTCCCGATGCGCTAGCACGCGAGGTGAGTGCTGCCCCCAACAACCAGGCAGTGCGTCAAATTGGCATTGAATGGGCAGTAGAGCAAGCCCGCGAGTTGAAAGAAGCAGGTGTGCCCAGCATACATTTTTACACCATGGGCAAATCGGACAATATCCGCGAAATTGTTAGGCGTGGATTTTAATTGAGATCATAGATATTTCCCGGTAAATAGCTCAATACGGGACAAAGTGTGCCAAGACAGGACAATTTCGGGGCATGCCAAAAACATGGCATTGTTGTATATGGCAGTTTGTCAGAGTTTTGCGAGATTCATGGCACGAATGGCATTTGGATTGACCTAAG
>CAZLHV010000023.1:0-24741 GCA_964559205.1 uncultured Bacteroidaceae bacterium | reverse complement strand
GCGAACAAGCAGGCGTGTCATAAAAACAAGTACCACCAGAATGACCGATAATCCCAGAATGACATAGAGTGTCCAGTCGGGAGCCGGATGTGTACCGACGGGCGTGTTGAGCATAATCTGCAGAACAAACATCCAAGATGCAAGTCCTGCAATGAGGATGCAAACGGCATATACCCACCACATCCTGACTCGCTGTGTTTCGGAATAAACCAGGTTGTTCATCATGATTAATTAGTGTTGTACGATGAGTCTTTCCTCGACAATGCTTTCCTCAACAATGCATCGCAACAAATAGAAGCCGTTTTCGAGTTCTCTGGTATCGATTTGGCTTTCGCCTGACTGAGCAAGAATAATTCTTCCTTGCAAATCGCAAACATATACCACCGATGGCGCTTTGCCCTCAACAGTACTGATCGAAATCAAACTGTTAGCAGGATTGGGAAAAACCACAAGAGCGTATTCGTCATAATGCATTATATCTGCAGTGGGTCCCCAGATGGAGAACACCCAATCGGGCTGATCAACAAATGGATTACGGTTGTGCTGGAGGCTATAGACATCGTCGTTCCGGTCCCGCTCCTTTTGGCTCACCGGGTCGAACGTATGCCACTGCAGCAGCATGTTCTCGGTCCAGCTGCTCAGGTCTCCACCCGAAAACGACTCGCCGGTCCATGAAGGCATTTCATCTTTGTACCGAACACACATGTAGAAATAGATTCTTGCAAAATCGCCCTTAAAGCTGTCGATGGGTTCGAAAACCGTTCCGCTGTAACCCGGAAAATTACAGGTGCCCAGTTTGCTGCCATTTTGGGATGTCCAGCTTGCTGATCCTACTTCGCCAAAAGGGTAATTCGAGCGTTTGCCATTCACATATCCATCGGTGGGTACCACATGGAAAATATCGCTGTACATGGGTGAAGAACCACCAAACCAGCTTTGTGGAACCGAATGTTCGCGATTGTAGCAATCGCCTTCGTTGCTGTAGCTGCCACACTGATCAGTGGTAAAAGTGAACTCATAAGGGGGAGTTCCTCCCGGAATGTCGCTGTACATATCCCACACTTTGCCGTTTGCTTTTCGATCTGTGGTCATATAAGCATCCGGAAGATTGTCATAAGAGATGCTTACAAAACCGTTCGAGATAATATTATGCAATGCGGTTTTCAGGGCGCTACCGCTTAATCCGGCGGCAGCATCGTAATAACCGGCAGGAATTTGTGCATATGTTGCAGAGAATGCAAAAAGACAGAAGAATAAAAAAAGTGCTTTCATCGCAAATCAAATAGCCGGTAAAGGTATAAAAATCAACCCCTCAAGTCAAGAAAAACCTGTACTTTTTTCAGGATGGGATGCTTATTTCACCATGCCGCCACTCATGGCTTCATCAACGGGATTCACCATCATCAGCGTTCCATCGGCGTTTTCAGCATACAGAATCATTCCGTTTGATTCAACACCCTTGATTTCGCGTTTGCCAAGATTGGCCACCACCACCACTTTTTTGCCGATCATCTGTTCTGGCGTAAAAAATTCAGCCACACCCGACACAATGGTGCGCGTTTCAAAACCCATATCCACACTCAGCTTCATAAGCTTCTTGGTTTTGGCCACCTTCTCTGCTTCCAGAATTTTTCCAACGCGCAAATCGATTTTCGAAAAATCATCGAAACTCACATCAGGTTTCACCGGCTCAAAACTTACCGCTGCAGCTTTATTGGCAGCCTTCGATGCCTCGAGTTTATCGAGCTGTTTCTGAATATCGGCATCTTCAATTTTTTCAAACAAAAGTTCCGGTTGATTCAGCTGTAATCCTTCATCAAGCATGGGTTTGCCAATGTCGTTCCATGATGTGCCGTTCATGTTGAGCATTGATTTTAGCTTAGCAGCAGTGAATGGCAGGAAAATTTCGGAAAGCTCAGCCATGTTGGCTGCAATTTGTAAAACGTTGTTCAGGATGCCTTTCACAGCATCGGGATTTTCTTTAAAAACTTTCCAGGGCTCTTTATCGGTGAGATATTTATTGCCAAGTCGTGCAATATCCATAAAGAATCCAAGAGCTTCGCGGAAACGGAATTGCTCGAGGCTGCCGTTGATTTTTTCTTTCAGCGCCGATACTTCATTCAAAATATGATCGAGTTCTGCTCCTTGCGTTGAAGCAGGTACACGTCCATCGAAATATTTATGAGTGAGAACCATGGCGCGATTTACAAAGTTTCCGAAGATTGCGGCCAACTCGTTGTTGTTGCGGGCCTGAAAATCCTTCCAGGTGAAATCGTTGTCTTTGGTTTCGGGCGCATTTGCCGTTAATACATAGCGCAACACATCCTGCTTTCCGGGGAAATCTTCGAGGTATTCATGCAGCCACACCGCCCAGTTGCGCGAAGTGCTGATTTTGTCTCCTTCAAGGTTCAGAAACTCATTGGCAGGCACATTCTCCGGCAAAATATAGCTTCCTTCGGCTTTCAGCATTGCCGGAAAGATGATGCAATGGAAAACAATGTTATCTTTTCCGATAAAATGCAACAGGCGCGAATCTTCGCTTTTCCAGTATTCTTCCCAGCTGCGTCCGTTTTGCTGTGACCAGTCGCGCGAAGCGGAAATATAGCCGATCGGCGCATCGAACCATACATACAGCACTTTTCCTTCGGAATCAGGCAGCGGAACTTTAACACCCCAATCGAGATCGCGGGTGACGGCACGAGGTTGCAAACCCTGATCGATCCAGCTTTTGCATTGTCCGTAAACGTTGGTTTTCCACTCTTTATGCCCTTCAAGAATCCATTCGCGAAGCCAGTTCTCGTACTGATCGAGTGGCAGAAACCAATGCGATGTTTTGCGTTTCACGGGAGCATTACCCGACAAAGTTGATTTGGGATCAATCAGGTCGGTGGCGTTGAGCGAAGTTCCGCATTTTTCGCACTGATCGCCATAGGCACGTTCGTTGCCGCAATGAGGACAGGTTCCCGTGATGTATCGGTCGGCCAGGAACTGTTTGGCTTCTTCGTCGTAATACTGTTCCGACTCCATCTGCGAAAGTTTTCCATCTGCATGCAGCTTCGAGAAAAAAGCAGATGCCGTTTCATGATGAATTGGCAGACTGGTGCGCGAATAGACATCGAAACTCATTCCGAAGTCTTCGAACGATTTTTTAATGATTCCATGATATTCATCCACCACCTGCTGTGGAGTGATTCCTTTTTGCCGTGCTTTAATGGTGATGGGAACTCCATGCTCATCGCTTCCGCCAATAAACAGTACATCGCGTCCTGTCATGCGCAGAAAGCGGACATAAATATCGGCAGGAACATAAACACCGGCCATGTGACCGATGTGAATCGGTCCGTTGGCATAGGGCAGTGCGGTGGTAACAGTGTATCGTTTGTATTCTTTCATATTGCAGATCAATTCATTTGAAAACTGTCACTCTGAGCGGGGTCGAAGAGTTGGCAGTTGATTAATACCGGACAGTTACCGGCACATTTGTATGTTTTCTTACAAATTCACCAATGCGGTCCATCTCTTCTCTGGTCATTTTTTCGAGCTTCTTTTCCGGGGTTGGCCGGTCGATGGGATAAATCATCCATTCGGCAGCCTTGATTTTTGAAACAAAAGCAGCCATTTCACAAAGCGATTCTTCTGTGGTGTTGTCGATGATCTCACCATCGCTTTCACCACGCAGTACCAGCGTTTGAATGATTTTTTCACCTTTGAACTGAGCGATAAACTGCATTATGGGCTGCAAGTCGTTTCCAGGTGCCGCACGGTTGATCAGGCGGTATTGCTGTTCGTTGCATGCATCAAGTTTCAGCAGAGCCTTGTCGGCCTTTGCAAGTGCTGAAGAAACACCAGCCTTGTGCAGTTGCGTTGAGTTCGTCAGCACTGTAATCAGGGCTTCGGGAGCATAGAGCTTTCTGAGCCTGAGTGTCTCGTCCATGATGAACGGAAAATCGGGGTGCATGGTGGGCTCACCATTACCGGCAAAGGTAATTGAATCAGGCAGTTCGCCCGTTTTCTGCATTTCAACCAGCTTTTGTTCAATGGAATAAACCACCATCGGCGCAGTTGGCAGCTCGTGTTTTTCCGAGCGATCTGTCCATCCGCATTCGCAATACACACAGTCGAACGAGCACACCTTGCATTGTGCAGGCAGCAGGTTGATGCCCAGCGACAATCCGAGTCTCCGGCTGCGGACAGGTCCGAAAACGATGCTGCCAAACAAATGTGTTTCCATTTATTTTTTCTCTTCAGCCAGGGTTCCGAGGAATTCGTATGCAGAATCAAGGGCAGATGCAAAAGCATCGAACCTGGTATTGACTACTTTTTTAAACGCTTTTGTGCGAGCAGCTCTTGTTTTGCCACGTTCTTCCCTTGGCATTCTTTTGAATTTATTTTCAGGATGCTGAACGGCTTCGACAAACTGATTGCGAGCGGCTGCTACCTGCTCCAGTTTTCCCATGATTTCATCCTGTTTGTTTTCGTACAACGACATCATCATGATTCCATCCACCAGTACTTCGTTGGTGAGATAATTCACGTCGTTTTTGATTTCTCTTTTGCTAGCCATATTGTTTGGTTTTACTGATTTTTGAAAAGACTGATAGCACAGCTTCGGCAATGCCTTTGCTGTCGAAACCTAATGTTGATCTAAGTCCGGACACTGTGTCGTGCTCGATAAAGCGATCGGGAACACCGAGTCGAACCAATGGTAAATGATACGCGTTTGTGGCCATGAATTCTGCCACCAAGCCTCCCAGTCCACCTTCGATGATGCCGTCTTCGACTGTAATAATGGCTTTGTGATTTCTGCATGCTTCGTGCAAAGCCATGGTATCGGCAGGTTTCAGATAAATCATGTTGTAGTGCGAGATGCTGATGCCTACTTTTTCAATGATGTGATATGCATTCATGACATCGATGCCAGGCTGTCCAATGGAAAGAATGGCCACATCGGAGCCACTTATTAATTTTTCGGCTTTTCCGCGTTCAAGCCATTCGAATGCTTGCTCCCAGTCGGTGCTGTCGGCAGTGCCACGAGGATAACGAATGGCAAACGGACCCGAAGCATCTTTCTGTGCCGTAAACATCAGGTTGCGCAGTTGCACGGCTGTCATGGGTGCCGCAATGGTCATGTTGGGAACCGGTCGGAGAAATGCAAGATCGAACACCCCATGATGCGTAGGACCATCTTCACCAACCAGCCCGCCACGGTCGATACCAAAAACGACCGGCAGATTCTGCAGTGCCACATCATGAATGATCTGATCGTATGCTCTTTGCAAAAACGATGAGTATATGGTGCAGAATGGAATTTTACCTTCGCGTGCCAATCCCGCTGAAAAAGTAACAGCATGTTGTTCGGCAATGCCGACATCGAATACCCGATCGGGATATTTGGCCTGCATGATGTTGAGCGAGCTCCCCGAAATCATGGCTGGTGTTATGGCATAAATGTTTTCGTTCAGGTCGGCCAGTTGCAGCAATGTTTTCCCGTACACCACCTGATATCGCGGAGGGGTTTTACGACAAGAACTTTCGAGTATTTCGCCCGTGTTTACATCGTAACGACCGGGTGCATGAAAGGTAACCTGATCGTCTTCGGCAGGCTTGAATCCTTTCCCTTTGGTGGTAACCACGTGAATCAGCTTGGGTCCCTGCAGATCGCGTAAATCTTCGAACACACCGATAAGCTGTCGGATATCGTGACCATCAACCGGTCCAAAATAGCGCAGTCCGAAGGCTTCAAATAGATTCGATTTTTTCAACCATGTCCATTTAAGAGCTGTTGCGGTTTTGTTGGCGATTTTCTGAATGAAAGTTCCCCGAAACACACGCCAAATGCCTCGTTTGATGCGGTTATAGGTGTGCGAAGCCGTGATGCGGGTCAGATAGCGCGTAAAGGCGCCGGTGTTTTCGTCAATGGCGATACCGTTGTCGTTGAGAACCACCAGAATGTTTGCTTTTGACGATGCAAGGTTGTTCAGTGCCTCGAAAGCCATGCCTGCGGTCATGCTTCCGTCGCCGATGATGGCGATGTGATGATTTCCGCTGTTGATATCGGCCACGGCCATGCCCAGTGCAGCCGAAATGCTGGTGCTGCTGTGACCTGTGGCAAACACGTCGTGTTCGCTTTCTTCAGGTTTTGGAAAACCGCTGATGCCATCTTTCTGTCTGATGGTATGAAAAAGCTCGCGACGGCCGGTGATGATTTTGTGGATGTAGCTGTTGTGCCCCACATCCCAAATCATGCGATCATTGGGCGAATTGAAGCAATAGTGCAGTGCAAGGGTGAGTTCCACCACACCAAGATTAGCTCCCAGATGCCCGGGGTGATGCGCCATGTTTTCGATAAGAAAGGCGCGTATTTCTTCGGCCAGCAAAGGCAATTCCTTTGCGGAAAGTTGTTTCAGATCTTCGGGAGACTGAATACGGCTGAGATATGTTCCTGCCTGAACGACCATAATTCGGGGTGCAAAGATACGAATATATTTGCCTGTGATTCGGCTTTTATCAGCATCAAGAAACGGAACCGATTGCGGTTTATTGCCAACGAAAAGCGTTTGAGCATTCCAAGACATTTACAAGACATTGAATTGATGAAATACCAGCAAATGTTTTTTATCCCCAAAAATTAATTTTGTTTGAATTGCACACTTAAAAAGTAGATTGTTCTTTAATTGCGCATTGCGTAATTTATTATTACTTTTGCATATATTACTTTCAAATGGACGGAGAAAAGAGCCTAGATGTTTCCATGTTGCATGCAGGCATGTATGTGATTCGTGCACAAAATGAGAAACAACTTCTAACCGGAAAGTTTTTGAAAGAATAGATCAGGAATTTCGTCATTGTTCTAAAAAGCATCGGGAGAAAACTATCGGCCATTTCTCATTAAATACTCAATCTCATCGGCTTCAATCGGAATATCCTTCATCAGGTCCAGCGGCTCATCGTCAACCAAAATGTCGTTTTCCAGTCGAATTCCGATTCCCTCTTCTTCAATATACAGGCCGGGTTCGAGTGTCAGAACCATTCCTTTACGTAATGGAGTGGTTTTTAGTCCCACATCGTGCACATCGAGCCCAAGAAAATGCGAGGCGCCATGCATGTAGTACTTCATATACATGGGTGTTCCGTGGCAATTGCTTCCGGCTTCTTCGGCTGTAAAAAGCCCCAGGTTAATCATTTCACGCTCCAGCATTGAAGCGATTTGCTTGTTGGTTTTTTCAATGGTTGTCCCTGGAATCAAGAGGCTGCGTGCTTCTTTCATCACCCTCAACACTGCTTCGTAGCAATGTTTCTGACGGGCGGTAAAATTCCCGTTCACCGGAATGGTGCGTGAGCAGTCCGAAGCATAATTTCCGTAACTGGCGCCGAAATCGAGCAGAAGAAGATCTCCGTCTTTCAGTGGCTGATCGTTGGTGATGTAGTGCAATACGCATGCGTTGACCCCACCGGCTACAATGGGGCTGTAGGCGTGTCCCGATGCACCACGACGAATGAACTCATAGGTCATTTCTGCTTCAATTTCGTATTCCATCATGCCGGGTCTTGTTGTTTTCAATACCCTGAGAAATGCGTCTCGGGTGATGGCGGCACTTTTCATCAGCATCAACATTTCTTCGGGACTTTTGTCGAGCCTCAGTTCGGTCATCAGTGGGCTCAGACGCTCGAACTGATGCAGGGGGTAATTCTGGCGGATTTCATCTACAAGCATCCGGTTGGCATCTTGTGCCCCGGGACGATATTTCAGATATTCGTTTACACTCATATAAATTGTACGCGATTGCTGGGCGAGGTCTCGGACAACCGAATCGAATTCGGTGGCCCATCTGATGGTTTTAATTCCCGAAATGGCAGATGCTTCGTCTTTGTTTAACCTTTTACCGTACCAGATCACCTGTGCCGGATTTGTCTCCTGAATAAAAAGCACTTCACGAAGATTCACATCGGGATGGTGCGGACACAAACAAAGCAGGGCATTTTCTTCGTCAATACCTGTCAGGTAGAAAAAATCGGAATACTGACGGAAACCATAGTCCTGATCACCGCTCCATGGCATATGGCGGTTGCCAGCCAACACCACGAGCCCTTCAGGTTGAAGTTTTTCGATCAGTCTTTTTCGGTTCCTTTTAAAAAATCCCTGAGGCAGCGGTTCGTATCGCATGGTGTTTTTTTTTGCTAAATTAATAAAATGTATTTGCTCGACGATTTAATTCACCCTCATTTTTCGTCAGTTGTAGCATGCTGAGGTCAAAGAAAATCAGTTTTATCCATCCCGGCCATTCAAAAAGCCATTCACCGGTAAAAAACTGCCATTGACCGGAAAATCATGCTGCAGGTGAATCGCCCGTCTTAGTTTTGCCGCCAGTTGATGCCGCCATGTTACAAAACTGCACATACTTAAACGCCGCTAATTTTACTGCAAAGAATTTTTCGCAGATAAAATTGGCCAGTTCACATGAATCGGGTGTTTTTTCAGAAATAATTTTCAGCGTTTGGTATAATCCACAAAAAACAATGGAAACAAAATGGAGTGCAAAATGTTTCCAATGTGAAAAATGTTTTTACCTTTGTGCCATGGAAGAAAAAGTAAAATTCATACTGGAAGAAACATCGAAGCTGTTTATCCGCTATGGCATCCGCAGCGTATCGATGGATGATGTGGCCAGGCATCTTGGCATGTCGAAGAAAACGCTTTATCAGTATTTTTCAGATAAACGCGATCTGGTGGTCACGGTCATGAACTATCACCTTGATGACACCGACGATTGTTTCAGGGAAATTTCGGAGAAGGACGGCAACGCCATTGATATTCTGATGATGGTAAGCCGATTGCTGATTGAAAAATTCGGGCGATTGAACCCTTCGGTAACCTTTAATCTGCAAAAATATTATCCCGAGGCGTTCAAGGCCATGATGGAACACAAACACAATCATATTCTCGAAAACATCGAACGCAATCTCAAGCGTGGCATTCGCGAAGGGCTGTACCGAAAGGACATTAACACCAGGGTGATTGCCTATTTTTATCTGGTGCGCATGGATCATGTCTTTGCCATTCATCCCGACAATGAACAAATGAAGGGCATCAACATGGAGGAAATTTTGCGCGAGTTGTTTGTGTATCACATTCGGGGCATTGCCAACGAAAAAGGCATGGAATATTTTGAAACCAAATTGTTGAAAGAGTTAAAACCAAAAAAATGAAACCCTTACTGATCATTCTCATCACACTGTCTTTTCTGAAGCTGGGGGCTCAGGAAAACACGCAACTGAGCCTCGAACAGGCCAAAGCTTTTGCTTTGCAGAACAGTCCTCTTATTATTAATGCTGGGGCTGACGTCGAAATAGCAAAGAAAAAAATCATGGAAACCACCGCCATTGGCCTGCCGCAAGTGAACGGATCGGTTGAATACCAGAATTTTCTTGACATTCCCACCACATTGCTACCCGATTTCATCAGTCCGGCCGTGTATGGTGTGTTGCTTCAGGAAGGACTCATTTCACCGGCACAGATGCCATCGTCTGATGCAACTCAGTTTTTTCCGGCCAAGTTTGGAACTCAGCACAATGCATCGTATGGTGTTACGTTGTCGCAACTGATTTTCAGCGGACAATATATTGTAGGTTTACAGGCTTCGAAAGTTTTCGGCAGCATGTCGGAACAGAATCTCCAGAAAACACGTTCCGACATCAGTCATCAGATTACTGAGACCTATTGTTTGATTTTGTCGCTGCAGGAGAACAAGCATTTTCTCGATTCAAATCTGGTCAGCTTCAACAAACTGCTGAAGGAAACCGAAGCCATGTATGCGCAGGGATTTGTTGAGGAGACCAATGTTGATCAGTTGCGACTCAATGTTTCAACCCTCGAGAATGGCATCAATTCATTGTCGCGTAACATTGAGGCCGCACAGATGCTGCTTAAATTTCAAATGGGAATGCCGGTGAATCAACCCATCACGCTGACCGACCGTTTAGAGCCCATTATGATGAGCATGAACACCATGGCTTTGGCCGATTCGGCATTCAATCCGGCAATGACCACCGATATGCAGCTTATGGAAACACAGGTGCGCCTGCAAGAGCTCTCGCTCAAGCGCGAACAGTCGGCGTATCTGCCCACACTGGCCGGATATTATTCCTACTCGCGAAAAGCCATGCGCGACGAGTTTAACTTTTTCGACGGCGATCAGTCGTGGTACCCCACATCGCTCATCGGTTTCAAACTCGAAGTTCCTATCTGGAGCAGTGGCACTCGTCACACTCGCATTCAGCAGGCCCGCATCAATCTCGATAAAACCATGACCACCCGCAACATGGTCGAACAGTCGCTCTACCTGCAGTATGAGCAGGCCCGCATTGCTTATCTTTCGGCCATCGACAAATACAATCACGAAAAAGACAATGTGGAACTTGCCGCAAAAATCATGAATAAAACCATGATTAAATACCGCGAAGGATTGTCGTCGGGCATTGAACTCACACAGGTGCAGATGCAGCATCAAACCGCACAGGCCAATTATTTTGCGGCCGTGTTTGAACTCATTTCTGCACGAAATAAAATGGAAAAACTTCTTGAAAACAAATAATAAATCACATATGAGAAAGCTTGTATTACTGCTGTTAGCCGGTGTTGTTCTGGCATCATGCAACAAGGGGAATGCCGACGACCGGCTTAAACAACTCGAAGACCTGAAAAAAGAGCGCGAAGAACTGAGTAAACAAATCAACGATCTCGAAGAAGAGCTCATTGCTGAAGGACTGTTGATTAAGGATAAAAGCATTCAGGTGAAAGTACAGACCATCGATACCACTGGTTTTGTTTCATTTCTTGACTTACAGGGCAAGGTAGATGGCGACGAAAATGTGACCGCCACTGCCAAAACCGTTGGAGTAATCAATGGTGTTTATGTGAAGGAAGGCCAGGCTGTGTATCGTGGACAAACCCTCGCAGTGATGGATGCATCGGTGCTTGCACAATCGCTTGCCGAACTCGAGCAACAGGCATCCTTCCTCGAAGACATCTATAAACGTCAGAAGTCGCTTTGGGAACAGAATGTAGGTAGCGAAATCCAATACCTTCAGGCAAAAAACAATTTCGAAAGCATGCAAAACCGCATTGCTACAGTAAAGTCGCAAATTGCCATGAATTACATCACCTCGCCCATCTCAGGACGCATCGAAGAAGTCAATGTAAAAGTCGGTTCTTCGGTCGCTCCGGGAACACCTGCATTCCGCGTGGTAAACTTTGCCAAAGTAAAGGTTACGGCCGAAGTTAGTGAGACCTATTCAAAAAACCTGAATGTCGGAAGCAAAGTGCGCTTGTCGTTTCCTGATCTGAATTATGAAACCGAAGCTCCGCTTACCTTTGTGAGTAAGTATATCAATCCCGGAAGCCGTTCGTTTAAGGTTGAATGTGTGCTTCCTGCTGAGAAAGGCATGGACTACCGCGCCAACATGATTGCTGTCATGAAAATCAATGTTTATGCTAATCCCGAAGCGGTTTGTATCCCTCAGAATGTGGTTCAGACCTCGTCGAAAGGCGACTATGTATACGTTGCAGTGACCAAAAACAAAAAGGAAGTAGCCGAAATGCGCATGGTTAAAACAGGTGAAGTGTATGACGGCAATGTTGAAATTCTTTCAGGACTCAAAAAAGGTGACCGGGTGGTTGTGATGGGCTTCAACACCCTGAAGGACGGCACAGAACTGAAAATTGCAAAAGATTAATCATTGCATCACAACAGTGTTATGAAAAAACAAAAATTCAGAGAGTTTATCGGCTCCAGCTGGGCGATTGACAACAACACCAGCGTGTATGTGCTGACCTTTCTCATCATCATCATGGGCGTGATGAGCTATCGCTCCATTCCGAAGGAACAAATGCCCGAAGTGATCATACCTACCATCATGGTGTCGACCGTGTACCCGGGAACTTCGCCCAAAGACATGGAAAACCTTGTGACGCGTCAGCTCGAGAAGCAAATTAAAAGCATCAGCGGTGTAAAAAAGATATCGAGCAACTCCATTCAGGATTTTTCGAGCGTTGTGGTTAAATTTGAAACCGGGATCGACGTTAAGGAGGCCAAGGACAAGGTGCGCGATGCGGTTGACAAGGCCAAATCGGAGTTGCCGACCAACCTGCTCACCGACCCCATGATCAATGAAATCGATTTGAGCGAAATCCCCATCATGACCATCAATATTTCGGGTGATTACGATCTCGAATCGCTGAAGAAATATGCCGAGCTTATTCAGGACCGCATCGAATCACTGCCCGAAATCACGCGGGTCGATATTATCGGTGCGCTCGACCGCGAGGTACAGATTAATGTGGATTTGAATAAAATGAAAGCTGCCGGACTGACTTTCACCGACATCGAGCGAGCAGTGATGGCCGAAAATGCCACCATTGCATCCGGTAGCATTTCGCAAAACGGAGTTAAAAGCTCCATCTCGGTCAAAGGTCAGTTTCTTGAACTCAGCGACCTGTATTCGATTGTGCTTACCACGCCCACAGGCGGCCAGGTGTATCTGAAAGATATTGCAGAGATTAAAAATGGTTTTAAGGAACAGGAAAGCTATGCCCGCTTTAACGGAAAAAACGTGGTATTGCTCAATGTGATTAAGAAAACCGGTCAAAATCTTCTCGATGCCAGCGATAAAATCAACGATATTCTGGCTGAACTGCAACAGAGCTCACTTCCCGAAGACATCAAGATTGAGAAAACCGGAGATCAAAGCCGTTTTACACGCAACACCCTTGAAGAACTTAACAACACCATCATCATCGGCTTTCTGCTGGTGTTTATCATTCTGATGTTTTTCATGGGTGTCAGCAATGCCTTCTTTGTGGCTGCTGCTGTGCCGCTGTCAATGATGGTAGCCTATATCATCATTCCGGGTCTGGGCTTCACCATGAACATGATTGTGATGTTTGCATTCATTTTTGCACTCGGAATTATTGTTGATGACGCCATTGTAGTAATTGAAAACACCTATCGTGTTCACAAAAAGATACCCGATATTAAAAAAGCCGCCAAATTTGCTGCCGGCGAAGTATTTTATCCGATTCTGAGTGGTACACTCACGACACTGGCTCCGTTTTTCCCGCTGGCATTCTGGCCTGGTATTGTAGGACAATTCATGCATTACATGCCTGTAACCATCATTGTTGCGCTATTTGCATCACTGGCGGTAGCCTACATCATCAATCCGGTTTTTGCAGTGAATTTCATGAAAAACGAAGAGGACAAGGTTCCGGTCAACATCACATGGAAGTTTGTTCTGAAAATGGCATCATGGTTTCTTATTCCCGCGACACTGTTTATTTTGGCAGGTGTTCACACCATGGGCAATCTGCTGATTATTGCATTTGCCATCGTTGTATTCCACAAACTATGGACAGCCAAAGCGGTGTATAAGTTCCAGCATAATCTGTGGCCGCGTATTGTGCATCGTTACGAAAGAGCCATTCACTGGACCCTGAAGAAAAGAAATCCTTATAAAATTATGTGGGGAACCTTTGCATTGTTTATCATCACCATGGTGCTTTTTGGCATGAGTGCTCCGAAAGTGGTGTTTTTCCCCGACAATGACCCGAACCAGATCAATGTGTTGATTAAATTGCCTCCGGGAACCGATGTACTGGTCACCGACAGCATCACCAGACTGGTTGAAAACCGCGTAAATCAGGCCCTGGGTTCAGGCAATCCTGATGTTGAATCCATCATTACAAAAGTAGCATCAGGAGCCGATCCCAATAGTTTCGACCGGGCTGTTTCACCCGAGAAGGCATTGGTGAGTGTCAACTTTATTGAAAGTAAGTTCCGCGTAGCACCAACTTCGCCCTATATGGACAAGATCAGGGAAAGCATTGGTGATATTCCAGGGGCTTTGATTACTGTTGAGAAAAATCGTATGGGACCGCCAACCGGAAAACCCATCAACATTGAGTTGTATTCCGAGGACATCGACTTGCTGATTGGTGACGCTGCCCGGTTTATCGATTTCATCAATGCGTCGGGAATCGGCGGTATTCAGGAGCTGAAATCGGACTTTCAGGAAGCCAAACCCGAAATCATCATTGAGCTCGACCGAGCCAAGGCTAATGCCGAAGGCGTAAACACCTACACAGTTGGAATGGCCATGCGTACGGCGATATATGGCAAGGAAATATCAAAATTTAAAGTGTTTGAGGACGAGTATCCCATCATGCTTCGCTTTAGCGAGCAATACAGAAAAAATCTGGATAACATCCTGAACATGAACATCACCTTTCGCGACATGGCGACAGGTCGTGTGAAAGAAGTTCCTGTTGCTTCGCTGGTGCATGTGAAATATACCAGCAGCTATGGTGGTATCAGAAGGGTCGATAACAAACGCGCCATCACCATCTCGTCTGAAGTGCTCAATGGATACAATGCCAACGAAATCATTCAGCAGATTCAGTCCGAAATGCGTAATTTCAAGTTCAGCCCGGGTACTTCGTTCAAATTTACGGGTGAGCAGGAAAACCAGGCCGAAAGCATGGGCTTCCTTTCCAAGGCCATGATCATTTCACTGGGATTGATATTCTTTATTCTCATCACACAGTTCAACAGTGTTGGAAAAACGCTGATCATCCTGAGCGAAATCATCCTTTCCATAATTGGTGTTTTCCTTGGCATCATGATCTTTGGAATGCCTGTATCGGTCATCATGACCGGAATCGGAATTGTGGCGCTTGGTGGTATTGTGGTGCGTAATGGTATTCTCATTGTAGAATTCAGCGATAAACTGCTGGCCGAAGGAATGAAAACCCGCGAAGCCATTGCCAAAGCAGCTGCCACTCGCCTCACGCCTGTGATTCTGACTGCCACGGCCACCATTTTAGGACTGATTCCTCTGGCTGTGGGAATGAACATCAATTTCGAGACCCTCTTGTCGCATTGGGATCCGCAACTCTATTTTGGTGGCGACAATGTGATGTTCTGGGGACCTTTGTCGTGGACCATCGTATTTGGATTATCGTTTGCCACCTTCCTCACCATGGTGTTTGTTCCGGCCATGTATCTCATTCATCGTGCAATGAAATTGCGGATCAAACGCCGCCTGAAGCGCCATCGCATGAATCATCTTATCGCAGCAAAAGGATAAATGCTGGCTTGTTTTTAAGTCGGGAGTCTTTCTTCGTGAAAGGCTCCCGACTTCTTATTTCACTGAATCATTCATTGCGACATCACCATTGACTTGTCGTACCTGAATACATCAAACCGACTCTTTCCTTTCTCTGCAGGCCACTGCGCACGAGTGAACAGAATTGACCACGAGGTCTGGTTTGGCAGCCCCGGCCCAAAAGCAAAAAAATAATTCATATTACCAAATTTTATTAATTTTGCATTCCCCTACACGAGGGGTTGTTAGCTCAGTTGGTTCAGAGCGCATGCTTCACACGCATGAGGTCACTGGTTCGAATCCAGTACAGCCCACCAGAGAACGAGTCTTTAGCTCAGCTGGTTTAGAGCGCTTGCTTGACAGGCAAGAGGTCGGCAGTTCGAACCTGCCAAGACTCACATAGAAGCAGCATTCGTGCTGCTTTTTTTGTGCCAGAAAAAGACGGGCATTTCTTTCAACCATACAATCGTTACTTTGCGCCATTTGATATGGTGCGTTTTTGTTACACAGCTGTAATTCATCTGGATAGGTTGCGTTGAGTGTCTCATCAAATCGTAAATTGTTGTTTTAAATGGCCGGATTTGTTTCTATTGCTGAATTTAAACCTGCTTTATTTGGATATGCTTTGGTAATCAGCAAAATTTGCAGGGTTAAATAATGTGTAATGAAAAAGCTAATCTTTCTTTTCAGCATGCTGGTCATTCCAATGATGATATCGTCGCAGGTGATGACCACCAAATGGTACGAAAACGCTGTTGCCGGGGGCACCTACAGTGATGAAGCGGTTGATGTGACCACCGATGATGCAGGCAACGTGTTTTCGGTAGCCACCATTAACAATGGAAGCAACCTCGACATAAAAGTGATGGCATTCGATCCTTCGGGAACACCACGCTGGAGTCAAACCTACAACAGTGGTTCAGACGAATCGGCACTGAACATTCATTGTGATGCAGCTGGATCGGTGTATGTGTCGGGCAACAAAACCGTGTCTTCAGTCAATCAGTTTTTCCTGATAAAATATCGCTCAAACGGCACACAGGCCTGGGTGAGAAATACTACACCAACCCTTGGGGCCACCGCCTCTGCTTCTGATCTCAGTGGTGCGGCTGTTGTCATCACCGGTACGGTGAATGTGGCCGTGAACGACAACAATGTGATGACGGTGAAATACGACACTGCGGGAACCTTGTCTTGGACCAGATATTATGATGGTGCTCTGAGTTCAACCGACTATGATGAAGGCACTGATGTGGTGATTAAAAGCACCACCGGGGAAATTTATGTGTCGGGCGCCGCCGAGGGGGTCACTACATCATCGGATTTTCTTGCATTAAAATACAATTCTTCAGGTACATTGCAATGGTCAACAACCCGCGATTACAATACTGGTTCAACATCCGATTATGGGCACTCCATTGCCATCGGGGGCATCATGACCAGTTTTGCCGTTTATGTAACAGGACGAGGCGGAGCGGGCAATGATGTGGTCACCATGAAATTCAACGATTCGGGTGTCTTGCAGTGGGATACAGCATATGTGTCTTCAAACAATGCTGCATATACCGATAATTATTTTTACGGGGGAAACATTTATACCGCCATGATTGACAATGGAGGTGGATCGGGAACCACCAGAATCATCAAATACAATGCGTCGGGCATTCCACAGTGGAACACACAGCTTGGAACAGGATATTCAAATATCGGTGCCCGTCAGTTTTTCACTGTTTATGATGGCGACTTATATTCACTTTACGGAGGCGGAATCAAACGAATCAGTATTTCCACCGGTGCTGTGCTGGAAACGCATAATGAGTGTTCTCAGCTCAATTCGCTTTTAGCAGCTGATCACGGTGTGGTGACCACCGGACGCGCCGATGGATACGATTCGGTGTGTACGTTCGAAATATGCATCCCAGATAACAATCTCAGCATTACTTCCAGCTCAGAATTGTGGGTTTGCGAAGACGATACCATTAGTCTTATAGCAACAGGAGCTGCCGAGTATATGTGGACAGCTTCATCAACAAATTACACTGAGTTTATCAACAGTGATTCTTCATATATTGAGTTGTATTTTTCGCTGGCTGGCGACTATTATGTTTACGTGAACGGATATGATCAGTATGGTTGTCCGACCAATGCTGATACCGTGTTGCGGCATTCGATGGAATCGCCTGAAAGATACAGCAACATGATTAGCAATACGCTTCCGCTTGAGTTTTGTTCGGGGGGTTACACCCTGTTAAACGTAAGCAGATATTACGACAGTGATAATGGATATGACTGGTTCTACAATGGCGTGTTTGCCGGTGTCACCGATACGGTTTTCACTGCAACTCAGGCTGGCAGTTATTGGGTCGAGGTGTATGACCTTTCAACGTTTTGTTCTGTTTATACCGAGGTTGAAGTTGTTTCTTTCATCACCAATCCGCCGGTGGTGAACCTTGGAGCTGATGAGGGTGTTTGCCAGAATCAAAGCCTGTTGCTGAATGGAATGAACAATGGGCTTTATTTGTGGAGTACGGGTGAAACCACACAGGAAATAGAAGTGACTGCTCCCGGTTCATATCTGGTTACATTTACTGTTCCGGGATGTACCCCCTCCTACGATACTTTCAATGTGACCCATGTGATTCCTGTGATTATGCCCGATTTGGGTCCCGACACCACTTTGTGCGGTGCAAACAGTTTTAGACTTGATGCCGGAAGCGGCTATGTGGATTACTATTGGCGTTTTGGTTTTTACGGCCGCTATTTCGATGTTCACAGCAGCGGCTTGTATTATGTAGATGTTACCACTGCCGAAGGCTGCGAATTGCGCGACAGCATCAATGTTAACTTCAACAAGGTGGGCTATCTCAATGCTGCTCCCGATACCGGCATCTGCAGCGGCAACCCGATCATGCTTCACCCGGAATGGATTTTACATCCCACCGACAGTTTTAATTTTGGCGAAGACATTTCAACACATGCTTACACTTCGGGAGGCAATGTGTCGCTCAGCAACAATGGTTGTATCGACAACGCCATGTATGTGGGAGGAGCCACAGGCGCAACCGGCTTTGTGCAGATTGAACTGAACGTAACACCCGGCACCGATATGATTGTCTTCGATATCTATAATAATGCATACGAGGCCACCATTGACTTCACCATCGATGGGGTTTCTTATACAGAACAGTTTATTGATAATTCCTGTACTGCCGATTCAATACGATTTGTCAACATGTCGGCTGCAACCGCCGATGGAAAAATTGTGGTGCGACTTGCCGATAACAACACGTCTTCATATCTGGATCGCTTTAGAATCGATCGACTGAAAGTTTACAGCGAATTCTCTCCAGCAACCGCTTATGCATGGTATGACGATCAGCATCAACTTGTTTCGTCGTCATTGACCACTATGGTTAGCCCGTCGGAAACCACTACTTATACGTTTGAATATACGGGCGATGGCTGCACATTTATTGATTCTGCTGTTGTGCTGGTCGAATCGGTTGATCTTGGAAGCGATGTTGAAGCCTGTGCAGGCGATGTGGTAACCCTCGATGCTGGCAGCGGATACATTTCCTATGCCTGGAGCAGCGGCGAAACAACACAAACCATTCACCCTGTCAGCAGCGGCGATTATCGTGTAACGGTGGTTCATCCTTCATGCGGGGTGCTTTACGATACACTGCATGTCAGCTTCCACTCCATGAATAAACCTGCTTTAGGAAACGACACAACGCTTTGTGCAGGGGCATCGCTTACCCTCGATGCAGGCTCAGCCAATACCTATCTTTGGAACAATGGGCACAGCGGAAGTACCCTTACTGTTTCAGCTTCCGGAACCTATGTGGTTGATGTGACCGATGTTTATGGTTGCTCCGCTTCAGATACCATTACCATTAGTGTGGTCGCTCTGCCGGTGGTTGATTTGGGTCATGATACCATTGTTTGCGATTCACTGGTTTTATATGCGGGTACGCATCATGCTTTTGAATGGAATAGCGGTGAAACAAATCAACAACTGACAGCCAGTAGCAGTGGTTTATACTGGGTGGAGGTGGAAGACATGTATGGCTGCGCGAGTCGCGATTCTATTCATGTTACAGTATATCAAACACCAGTGCTTGACCTGCTCACCTCAAATCCTGCATATCCGGGCAGTGGCAGCCAACTTGAAGCTTGCGATGGTGAAACGATTTTGCTTGATGCCGAAAACCCCGGAGCTTCGTATCAGTGGAGCAATGGTACATCGATGCAAACGCTGCAGGTAAGCACGAGTAACACATGGTTTGTGACCGTTACCGATCCTTCGGGACATTGCCACAGCATTTCGTCGGTTGAAACATATTTTCATTCTTTACCTTCGGGCATGGCCACGGTGTATGAGTCTTCTTGTACCAGTCCCACCGGAGCCATTTCGCTTTCGGTAAGCGGTGGAACAGCCCCATACAATTACTTGTGGAGCAATGGCGCGGTTACCGATAGTATTGGAAATCTTGCCTTTGGAACCTATGATGTCATCATCAGCGATTTGTACGGCTGCACTGATTCAGTCACAGTTACGGTGAACGAAGCCAATGCGCCCGCAATTGTGACTTCTGTGCAGGATGTGATGTGTTATGGCGACTGCAACGGATCGGCTGCAGCAATTCCTTCGGGGGGCACCATGCCTTACCATTATTTGTGGAGCACCGGCGATACGCTTTCTGACATTGATAATCTTTGCACCGGAAATTACGACATTACCGTAACCGATAATGCCGGATGTTCGGGCATCAGCAGCGTTTCGGTTGATGAGCCACTTGAGCTGACCGCTTCAACTTATTCAACATCTGAAACCGCAAGTGGCATGTATGATGGTATCGCATGGATTATCCCTTCAGGCGGAACACCACCCTATGAATATTTGTGGAGCAACAGCGCAAGCGAAGATACCATATCTGGACTGGCATCAGGCACCTACGGAGTAACTGTCACCGATGACCATGGTTGCACCTGGACCGGAAATGTACTGGTTGATGTCAATACGTTAATTGCCACTTTGGATGATGACATTCGTGTTTTTCCGAATCCGGTTTCTGCGGGATGGACACAAGTGAGCGGGCTGAATTGCAGCGATGCCACTGAAGTACGCATTGCCGGTACCGATGGCCGGTTTTCAACGGTTGAATACCAAGCCGGGTTTATTCGCCTGACAGACTATCGTCCGGGAATGTATGTCTTGCAGATTCTTTGCGGCAACAAGATTGTGCATGTCCAAAAGCTGTTGCTGATTGAGTAAGAGGAAATGGTTCAATCCGAATAAGCAGCGCTACGGCATGTTTTATTGCCATGCCGGGGTCACTTTATAAGACACAGACGAAAGAAGCCCGCATTGTGGGCTTCTTTTTGTCATTGACTAAAGTATACAAACACATAAAACCGGTCATCGTGATTGATGAATTAGGCAGAAAGACTGTTTTAATCTTTAATGTAAACTGTTTGTGTTTGATGATGATCTACAATTTGCAAATATCTGTTCATTAGGTTTGCCTGTTATTATTCTCAGTGAAGAAAAAGAAGTTTTTCATTTATAAAACTCATAGAAATATGCATGCCTGTATATCAATTGCAAGTTGAAATAGTAGCTTACACTTTTCACCAGGTCATTTTCATCGTATTCATAATGCCAATGTTCACTGAGCCCATTTCTTTCATGGGAATAGTTCACTAATAGTCCTTTTCTCGAATATTCCTTACAGATGCATTCTTTTCCTGAAATGGATCCGAGTTCACCCTCAGAGTCAATCATTCCTGTTAATCTTTTCATATGAACTTCAAGGTAAGAACAATTTGCACTGTCATATGTATATTTAATTTCTTGAAAATGGCTGATATAATCTGTCAGAAAACCTTCTTTATTATACAATTCTGTAAAAATTATTTTTTTTATAGTGTCTTTTTGGATTGAATCTATTGATACTTCGGTTACGCTTTTTATTTTTTTTTCAATGATAAAAGTGTTGTTCATGCACGAATCTGATGTAATCCAGCGACTGGTCGTGAGTGTCAACTTTTCCCATACTCCGGTTCCCTTCAGATTTTGACATATGCCATTCAGTGGTGCAATGAATATCAGGATGTAAAATAATTGTTTCATTGTAGTTGTTTATTTTCATCGACATTTTTTACTTATTTTCGTTTTCCATACGACAACCTGCGCCAGATGCGCTCCAGTGGCCCGGTGCTGTACTTCTGAAACCACAAATGACTGATAAAAACTTCGGCCAGAAAAACAACAAGTGCAATCTTAATCACCATCGTTACTTCGGTCATTCCGAAATAGCAAAGACCCCAGCCGTAGAAAATAAAGCCAAGCAGAACCGATTGCAGCAGATAATTGGTCAGCGACATGCGTCCCATATTGGCCAGCGGTTTTAATATGTTACAAACTCGTTGGAATGATGACAACAACAACATGGTCAGAATATAGGTTCCGGCGACAAAGAAATTCATCAGTTCATAGCTACCCATGTACATGGCTCCTGCATAGGGTGAGTCTTCCACAACAAGTGTTTCGTATTTGAAATACAATAAGGTGGCAATGCCTGCAACAATCAACCACAAGACAGCCCAGAAAATACGGGCTTTTTCAATTTTTTCATGCAGACGAAAACGTGAAGCAGCAAAGCCCATCAACGTAATTCCAAGAATTTTCGGGAGATAATAAAACAGATTGATGTTGCGGAAAGCAAAATATTCCTGCAAGCGTAGTTGAAGAATATCAAAATAGCTTCCGTTCTGATACACCATTTTTGCCTGATCAAGACATTCGGTACAGGTCGACGACAGTGAGTCGGGAAGCGTGAACCAGACACCAGCCGTCAAATACATTACGGTGAACAAATAGAAAAACAGTCCCAAAATAAACTGAAATCCGGCCGGAATTTTCCGCAACAGAAAAACAATGAACCCCGCGATGGCATAGGGGAGCAGAATGTCGCCGGCCCAGAGTAATAGCACATGCAACATTCCAAAAAAAGCTAAAACCAGCATCCGGCGCGCGAAAAAGCCAGCAAATGGTTTGTGATTGTCCAGAAATTTTCTGTATTGCATGTAAATGCCATATCCAAACAAAAAGCTGAAAATGAATATAAATTTATCAGCGGTGAGGCTGATAAAAACATTGTAGAAGCTTTGCTGATCAGCATCCGGGAGTGATGCATAAAATCCGCCGAAATTAAAAAACGACGCGTTGAATCCGAGTGCATTCACCATCACAATGCCCAGCAAGGCAAAACCACGCAGAACATCAAGGCTGCTGATGCGTTGGGTTGTCGGCTGTAATTCTTCGGCCATAATCATTTTGTTTCAGTAGTTTATTCAAGGTTATGTTTCATTGCCTTCATGCTCATTTGGACGCCAACAGATCGGTCAACGTTATGATGCTGCTGCCATTCTTTTCGTAATAATGCAGCATCTCATCTATTTTTCTTTTATCGTAACTCGTAATACAATCGGAAATGACAGTGACTTTGTAGTTTTCTTTGCACATGTTATACACGGTCGATTTAACGCAGGCAATGGCGTCAGCACCGGTAATGTAAAATTCGTTGATCCCGTTTTGTCTGATAAATTCGGCAAAGCCATCGCTTGTCAATGCATTGCTTTTCGATTTTTCAAAAATGTTTTCTGAAACAAGTTTCATGTCCGAAACCAGCTCAGAACCACGTGTGCCGGGCTTGAACGTCCTTGTGCCTCCAGATAAATTATAATGCCTGATGTAAACCACATGCAACTTTTGCTCCACGGCCCACCCGATGGACCGATTAATGTTGTCAATGATTTCTTTGTAATTTTTCGTAATGTCGTTCTGAATGTCAATGACCACCAATGACTTGTTCTGCATGAGGTTTCTCCTGTGTTTATTTGTTTATTTAAAGAGTTGTTTCATTTAAAACAACGCGATGTTAGATCTTATCACTTCAATCCTTGCTGTGAATGCAATATTCGTAAAATCAGGTGTTATGCAAGATCTTTTTCCACAGGACCGTCTTCCAAATCCAACACCATGGAGCATATTTCGATGTCGAACCACTCAGAAAACAATTTGTAGGTTCTTTTTTGAGGCCATTTCATTTCATCAGTGCACCAATCGTTAAGTTCGTTTTGAAATATTTGATCGAAATGCCTCCGAATCCACATTGCAATAGCCTGATTACTATCCATTTCACGAATCAGATAGATGTTGTTTTCTTGAGTCGAAAACTTATTGGGGATATCGTCGAATACACTATTTGCCCATTCAAAATAGGGCTTTTTAGGTTTAACAACAAATGCATTTCTGTTTATGCAATCAAAGAATACGGGAATCATTGCCATGTTTTTATTCATTTATTCAAGAAATGATCAATCGGCCTAGTCTGATGCAATTCAGCTTTTTTATGCCGCTCATACAAAATTACAAAAATTCATTAATAAATAATCTGGTTGGTTTTTTACCCGCTGGTTCCATCATTCGATCGTTATGACCACATGACCCTTTTTATGACCTTTTTCAACATATGCATGCGCTTCACTTGTCTGCTCAAGGGTGTATTTCCTGTCTATCATTGTGATTAATTTTCCCGAGCCGGCTAATGCGATGATTTCATTCAACTTGTTCACATGAATCTTTGGGTTCCCCGTATCAACAGAAATAAACTGACCATTTCTGGCTAAAACCTTTTTGTATTGTAACGATGCGCTGTGTTTTTTCCCAACTGCATCAAAGATGATGTCGTAAACGACATTTCCTTTTGTAAAATCTTCTTTGGTGTAATCAATAACCTGATCTGCCCCAAGCGAACGCACCCACTCCATGTTTGATGTACTACAAACGCCGGTTACGTTTGCACCTTGGTTTTTTGCCAACTGAATGGCATAGGTTCCTACACCACCCGAAGCCCCAAAAACCAACACGTTCTTTCCTTTTCCAATGTTTGCCTTTTCAAGAAAATGCAAAGCCAGTGTGCTTCTTGTCGGAATTGCGGCAGCTTCTTCCCATGATAAAACGTCGGGCTTTTCAATGACTACGCTGTCTGTAGGGATGCGTGTTCCGTTTTCTGGAAGACAAATGTATTCGGCATAAGCTCCGAATCTTCTTCCTGTAAAAGCAATCACATGCATGCCTGGTTTAAACCTTTTCACCTTCTGGCCTGTTGCTTCAATGGTTCCTGCCAGCTCAAAACCTAAAATAGCCCTTCTTGGCCTTTTAAATCCCACAAAAATCCTCATCGGAAGCCAAAGCAGAAGTTTTACCTTTCCACTTCTGACAATGCAGTCGGAAATAGACACATTGGCTGCATGAATTTTTACAAGAATTTCGTTGTCAGCAGGAACAGGTTTTTCAACTTCTTTGAGTTGAAGCCGTTCAGGGCGGCCGTATTTTGTACAAATGATTGCTTTCATCTTTTCACTTCTTTTCATCGTCAGCTTATATTTTTTTCTTTTCACAAAGGCCAAATGTTTTCAGGTTTCTCGTTGCGGATGGTATTTGTGGTGTCCGCCACCCTGTTCATGATGCTCTTTTGTTAAATTGGCAGGCTGTGATTTGGTGAGATCCGT
>CAZLHV010000022.1:22364-25211 GCA_964559205.1 uncultured Bacteroidaceae bacterium | reverse complement strand
ACAACTTGCGTTTTTTTCTTTTGCTGGTCTTATTTCCTGTGGCAGGCTTTCCATGCACGAATCTGATTGTTACCCGGGGTGCATCGGCCGATGGTTCCGCTTTTCTGGCCTATACCAATGATGCCGAGTATATTTATCATTTATACACCCGTCCGGCAGCAAGTTTTCCGAAAGGCAGCATGTTATCATTTACCAGTCGTGATGGCGTTTCAGGACAAATTCCTCAGGTGCAAAACACGTATGCCACGCTGGGCTTTCACATGAATGAGCATCAGCTGATGATTGGCGAAACCACATTTACAGGCAACACCGATCTTTGGGATCACAGTGCATTTCTTGAATACTGGCAACTGATGCAGCTGGCGCTTGAACGGGCACGAACCGCCCGTGAAGCCATAAATGTGATCACCACTTTGGTTGAAAAATACGGATATGCAAGCGAAGGTGAGTCCTTTTCGATTGTTGATCCGGACGAAGCCTGGATTTTGGAAATGATAGGTGGTGGAAACGGTTCAGGCAAAGTCGTGTGGGTGGCCATGCGTATTCCCGACGGAATGATTTCGGCTCATGCCAATCGTGCCCGTATTGGTGCCTTTCCGATGAATGATCCAGAAAACTGTCTGTATTCAAAAAACATCATTTCGCTTGCAAAGGAAAAAGGACTTTATCGGGAATCGGATGGTCAGTTTCGTTTTTGCGATGTGTACTGTGCACCTGATTGTGGGCAGATTCGCTATGCCGAAACCCGCGTTTGGAGTATGTTCCGAAGGGCAGCACCTTCGCTGAACCTAAGCCCTGATTATCACCGCTGTGTACCCGGAGCCGAACCCTATCCCTTATGGATTAAACCCGACAAGTCCATAGGCATTGAAGAAGTGAAATCACTGATCCGCGATCATTATGAAGGGACAGAATTTGACATGACAAAAGGCCTTCAGGCGGGGCCGTTCGGCAATCCCAATCACAACCGACCATTGGAATGGAGTTATGAAGGCAGGACCTATGGTTGGGAACGTCCGGTTTCAACCTACAACTCTGCGTTTACGTTCATTGGTCAGGCGAGGGGACATTTGCCCGATTCGCTTGGAGGAATTGTGTGGTTTGGGGTTGACGATGCGTATTTAACGTGCTATGTGCCTTTGCATCAAAATATTACATCTATCCCAGAAGCGTTTTTGCAGGGCGATATTCGAACGTTTTCGTGGAAATCGGCCTGGTGGGTATTTAATTTGGTGGCCAATTATAGCAATTTACGCTACGAGCTTATGATTGAGGACATTAAAGAAGTGCAACACCGACTCGAAAGCCGCTTCAGCCATTGGAATGATTCTCTTGAATCGGAGGTGGTTGCCACACGGCTCGATGCAGCAACTGCCTTTACGAAAGCCTCGGATGAAATGACCCGCATGATGATGGAGGAGTGGACAGGTTTGTTTTACGATTTGGTGGTTAAATACAACGATGGGTATGTGAAAAATGAAGACGGAGAGCCGGAGGCCGCTCCGTATCCGACTCAATGGTACGGTCGTGTGATTGGTGAAGACAGCCTGAAGTATCGCATTCCGGAATACAATCGTTCCTCCAACGATCATCTGAAAAGTTATTAACATCTCCGGAAACTGATTTGTCTTTGCCGCTCACTTGTTTAAGTCTAAAATATTGATAGCCTTGAATTATTTTCGGTCGCTGTTTTCTTTTTCGCCCTGAGATTTTTCAAACGAGTGAAAAAAATCGCGCTGAAAATGAAAATTAGTCGTATCTTGCGCCACTATTTTAACAAAGTCGAATTAAAATAAACCGACCATCATATGAAAAGAATCACTACTGTTTTGAGTGTGGGTTTGTTGCTGTTTTTCTGCAGCAGCGTATTTGCACAGAACGTTTCAGAAAAGAGGCATTACAAGCCGAGAGTTTCACTTGAAAAACAGGCACAGGGAATTGCTGGTGCTCTTGAGTTTTACAAGATCATTCGTGGCACTCCTGACGTATCAGACATTGTTTCGGCTCACAAACAGGCCGACCTGCTTCCGAAGGGAAAATCCCTGACCTGGCAGAATATTGGTCCGGACAACATGGGGGGACGTACTCGTGCCATCCTTGAAGATCGCAGCACGCCTACCACGCTTTACGCTGGTGGTGTAGCTGGTGGATTGTGGAAATCTGTTACGGGTGGAACTTCATGGGAGCTTATCGCTCCTTTGGCCGAAAACTATGCTGTTTCCTGTATTACTCAGGACATCAATGGCTATATTTATTTTGGCACAGGTGAAGGTTTTGGCGTAGTATCAGGTTCAGCTGCTGGAAGCACCAGTTTCGTTGGCGGTGGTATTTACAAATCGGCCGATGCCACTGGAAACAGTTTTGCAGTGTTGCCGGCTACTGAGCCCAGCTCCATTTCAGACAAGTGGGCATTTATTTACGAAATGGCCAGTCATCCCACCATTGCACGCGTGTATGCTGCCACCGACGGTGGTCTCTACATGACTGAAGATGGCGGTACCACATGGACCAACCCGGTTCTTTATCCAAACACCAGCCCCTACAATGTGGTGGCTCATGATGTCGAAATTGGTTCAAACGGATGCGTTTATGCCATTGTGGGTGATAAGGTTTTTTATTCTCCCGACGGCACTACTGGTTCATTTGTCGACAGAAGTATTGGCGGTACATCTGCTTCCCTGGTTGGAAGAATTGAAATTGCCGTTGCTCCTTCAAACCCAAATTATATTTATGCAGTGGTTGCCCGTCAAACCGGTAACCTGATGAATGTCTATCGTTCAACCGACGCCGGTGTTACATGGTCAATTATTGGCCCGGGCGGCAGTGCTAATTTTAACCTTTTTGGCG
>CAZLHV010000022.1:0-22354 GCA_964559205.1 uncultured Bacteroidaceae bacterium | reverse complement strand
ACAACAATCAGGGCTACTGGGACAACATTGTGAAAGTGTTCCCCAACGATGAAAACCACATTATTGTGGGCGGTATCGACCTTTGGGACTGGTATGATGGCGGCACATGGATTCAGAAATCATTGTGGTATCTCGACCCGGCCAGTGCCTACTATCTGCATGCCGATCACCACGATATTGTTTTCTCTTCAACAGACCCTGACATGTTCTATCATGGCTCCGATGGTGGTGTAAGTAAAAGCACCGACGGCGGAGGCACTTTCTCTACTGTTAACCGCAATTTCACTACCATTCAGTACTACAGTCTCTCTTGCAACCTGTTCGATCAGGTGCTCGGTGGCACACAGGATAACGGAACCATTTTAATTCCCAATATCCCTAATCAGCCGAAAAAAGCAACTGAGTTTCTTGGTGGTGATGGTGGATGGACAGCCATGTCATATATCAATCCAAACGTGATTGTTGGAACCATTTATTATGGTGATCTGTACCGCTCTGAAGAGTTTGGTGGCAACCCGCAGCAATTCTACAATCAGCGTATTCTCGATATTGCAGGTGAAGAGTTTACTTCAAGCTTTGCCGGTTTTGTTACGCCAATGCTGCTCGACGAAGACCTGTATGATGATCTCAGCACAGATTCAGTTTATTATCATGCAGATTCTGCAGTTTCTGCCGGAACCACCGTTACGGTTCCTTCTCACAATAACTTCTTCCCGTTCCAGTATACCCTTCCGGTTTCTGTAGCAGCGGGCGACAGTCTTCTTGTTCAGGATCCCATTTCGGCCCGTTTCTACCTTGGTGGAAATGGTGCAGTTTGGATGACCAAAGGCGTACACAAATTCGGAAGTGCTCCCGACTGGTACAAAATTGCCACCATCAGCGGTACATCGCAGTGCCTTGCAGTTAGCGACGACGGCAACTATCTTTTTGTCGGTACAACCTCCGGAAACCTCTACCGTATTTCCAATCTTGACTATGTTGCCGATTCAATCACCGGCGATGTAACCAGTGCATATTGCGTTGTGGAAACCAAATTGCTGGCTTCTACCGGTCGTTCCATTACATCTATTTCAGTTGATCCGACCGATGCCAATAATGTTTTGTACACCCTTGGAGAATATGGTCAGACCGCTTATGTGTATTATTCAACCAATGCCCTTGATCAAACCCCGACTTTTTCCAACAAAACCGGCACATTGCCTAAGCTTCCGGTTTACGCCAGTGTGATCGAACTTCATAATCCAAATACGGTGATTATTGGTACTGAGCTTGGAGTATTCACAACTTCAAATATCACTGCCGCAAGCCCATCGTGGGTTGAAGATAATGCTGAGATGGGTAGGGTTCCGGTTTACATGCTTCGTCAGCAAACCCTCAATTATCCGCTTAACACAAACTACGGTGTGATTTATGCCGCATCTCACGGACGAGGCGCTTTCAAAACCGATGCTTATGTTGGCATTGGCGAAATTGAAGCAGGTAACGATGTTCAGCAGGTAGGCTGTTATCCAAACCCGGCTGCCGATTTTACAAGAATCGTCTTTAACTCACCCGAAGCCGGCGCTGCCATCATCAATCTTTATTCTGCTGACGGCAAACTCGTATTGTCACAAAGCACACAGGTTCACAATGGTACAAATCAGTTGAATCTGAATGTTTCGACACTTTCTTCAGGAAACTACATCATCGAAGTAGCTCTGAGCGAAGGATCGCTGTCTGGTAAACTGATGAAAAACTAACATTCTCAGGGGGGGGGAGTCATCCCCCCCGCTTTTATTTTATCAACCCGAAAAATCATTGTGTATGAAAAGAATATTCACCCTCTTTTTCGTTTTATTCGCAGTTTCGGTTTTTGCTCAGGAGAAGATTTATGCACCTACCCTGACCAGCCCGGCAAATGCAGCAGTTAATCAGATTGTTAATGTCACCCTTGATTGGGGTCCTGTAGCCGGAGCCGTAAAATATCAGGTGCATCTCGACACTTCTGCTTCTTTCACAAACCCACAGGTTGTGATTGCTCCTTACTCTGCATGGCAATCGGCCCTGTTGCTGTTCGGAGAAACATACAACTGGAGAGTCCGCGCTATCGACGCTGCCGACGACACTTCGGCATGGTCAGCTACTTGGACTTTCACCGTCGTTTCAAAACCAACCCTCGATACCCCTTCCGATAGTGCCAGCAAGGAGCCAGTGATCACTGCGCTCAAATGGCTGACCATGTCTGGAGTTGCTTCATATCAGGCGCAATTCGACTCGGTGAACACTTTCAACAGCGGATTTCTCAAGGAAGATGAAATGACAACGACCAACTGGTCAACAACCAATAATTGGTATGGTGATATGTATTATTGGCGTGTCCGTGGCATCAATGGAACCGACACATCCGACTGGAGCCTGATACGTTGTTTAACAACCAAGGATTCCATTGGATTGAAATTCCCAGCCGATGGAGCAACAAATGTGCACCCAACCGATACCCTGAAGATTTATTCAATTTACGGAACCACTGGCTATCAGTTTGCATTTGACACCGATCCTGCATTTAGCGCCCCCTTATATTTCGACTGGGATTCTTCCGCATTGGTGATTATTCCAGGCGACACCTCTGCAAAAGGACCAATGGATACCATCCCCTTTGGTACATTTTATTATAAGGTGCGATTGTATAATAATGTAGACACCAGCAAATGGTCGAATGTAAGATCTTTGTCAACTGTCGACAAGGTGACCCTGAGTGCCCCGGCTGACGATGCAACCAATGTGGTTGTTACCACCAATTTCAGCTGGACCGAAATCCGCGGAACTAAGTATTATGTGCTTGAATACGACACCTCGGCAGCCTTCACCGCCCCCACTAAAGTTAATGTGACCGGATTGTCATACGATCCTCCGACCAACTTACTGTCACAAACCGATTACTACTGGAGGGTTCGTGCTGTTACCGAACGCGATACCACTCCTGTTTGGGACGAGTATCATTTCAAAACTTATTTTGGTGTTGGCATAGACGAGAATTCTGCCGTTTCATATAGTGTGTACCCAAATCCAACTTCTGGCATTTTCAATGTCACCATTGAATCAGCTTCATCAGCCCGCCTTGAAATTCTGAATGTACTGGGCGATGTGGTATTAAGTCAGGACAATCTTGTCAACGGTGTGAACACCATTTCCATGAGCAGTCTGAACAATGGAGTTTATATGCTCAGATTATACATCGATGGAAATATGTCAACCAGCCGAATTATCAAGAAATAAACTTTTTGAAAACTCATTAAGGCTGCCGCTGAAAAGTGGCAGCCTTTTTTTGTATCAGACATTTAGAATTATACCCCGACACTGATGTGGCTCAATGGCCTTAATCAAAAATGCGGGCTCACCATCGGATAGATTGATGAGCGTTTTCCCCCGGATGAGCCTCGTCTGAATATGGTTCTACTCGGAAAGCCAGAAAATATCACAAAGGAATTCACAATGCTTTGGCAGACTTTTCCGTAAAGAATAAACTAATTTCGAATCAAGGTTTATCAGCCTCACTCAAATGATTTTAAGGGAGTGACCTGCACATGATACAAGAAGACAGAAACGTGGCAATGCCATAAGATAACGATCATGATATTTCATTACCGCTATTGAGTGAGATGGCCATCAAACGGATATCAGGGCTGGGGAAAGTTCGGGAAATAATCGTTGAAATTCAGGTTTTTGGTGTAGCGCCCATAGCGAAGCGAATCGCGTGAATTATTGTTGAGCATATATGAGTAACGACGAATAAATTTACTCGAAAACAATCCAATTCCATTCGAGATATTTGAAAACACTGGTTTTTCCTGAATGATGGAATTGCTTGGCTGATTAACATCGATGTACGTGTTCATTTCGTCGGCTGCAACTGAAATAACCAGATCGACATATCCTGGGTAGCGTTCCACGTCGTCGCGTTGTTCGAGTCGTTGCTGCAACAAATAGAAAAAGTCCTGATTGTTATACGAAAGCACCATGTTCTCGTTGCCGGTGAGGAGGTTAGAAGTAGTAAAACCCAGATTCCAGTCGTTTTGTTTGAGAATGGTATCGAGGGGATTGCTGTCGAAAATCTCGTAATAATTGAAAACAAAACGAACTTCGTATAATTTGCCATTTTCGGCCGACTTCCATTCCACAGTGTTGGTGTTATCTGTTGCAAAGGAGATTGAACCAAAGGGGTTGGGTCTTGATACAGTGAAATTGCGTATCACAGGTGATTCGGCTTCGTACACCAGTCCTTTCACCACATCAGTAACCGTCAGCCTGTAGGTGTAATCAGGGTTAAGCCAAATGGTGTCTTTTCCGAAAATCTGAACATATGATGGGATTTCAAATCGGTAATAAGGCTGATATCCGTCGTAAAAAATATCACTTTCCTTATAAATATGCACGGTATCAGCTGTAAGAGTCTGAACCACATTGCCGCTTGAGTTCAGGGTGCTGAGTGTGACTTCAAGCAAATAAGGGAAAAGAGTGCTGTCGGGAATTTGCGCAAATTCGAGGGCGTTGCCCTCTCCAAGATATGCCCTGTTGATTTTAATGTACTGATATTTTGAGGTGACGTCGAGAATACCGTAAATAATGGCCACTTCTTTCTTGTCGCCGTTGATATCGATGTCCGTGCTGCAACCCGGAATGACAGCAAGTCCGCCTGCAATAATCAATAAGAGAAAAATGGCTTTTTTCATCAGGGAAGAGATTCGGTTCATGGTTGCAAATGTATGAAAAAAATTGTCCTGCAACGCCTGAATAAGTCAGCGGCGAACAAAAATCAGTCTTTGGTAAGGGTTACATGTCGGCATCGGCAAATCGCAGCGACATTGCCATGATTTCTACAACCGTGGCTGTTTTAATCGGGAAATTGTGCTTCCGGGCAACAGCATCGAGTTGCAGGAGACAAGAAGCTTCGGTAGACACGATGTATTCGGCACCAGTTGCCATGGCCGACTCAAGTTTTTCCAGGGCCATGCTGGTGCTGATTTGGGGATATTTCACCGAAAAACTTCCACCGAATCCACAGCATTCGGCTGCCTTATCCATTTCAACTATTTGTAGGCCGCTGATCATTTGCATCAGTTGCAGCGGCTCATTTTTCAAACCATAATCGCGCATTGCACTGCATCCGGGATGCAGGGTGATGGTGGTTTTTAGTTTGCCGGTCCACGAATTAAGTTGCACCACATTAATCAGGAAATCAGACAGCTCAATGGCTTTTCCCTGCATTTTCTTGTATTCGAGGTGCATGGAGGTGTTGTAGAAAAAACGGGTGTAATGGTGACGGATCATGTGAGTGCATGAAGCCGACGGAATGATCACAAATCGTTCGCCGCTAAACTCCTTAAGGAATTTCTCGCCAAGGTGTTTTACATCATCCCAGAACCCACTGGTGAATGCAATTTGTCCACAACAGGTGTGCTGATCATTATAACATGGTTCAATGCCTGATTGCTGCAAAACTCTGATCACGCTGCGTGCTATGTCTGGTCGCAGCTGGTCAATAAAGCAGGGAATAAACACATCGGCCTTCATGGAGCAATTAAGTTGCTCAAAGTTACAATATTTCTTTTTGCTGTTAAAAGATTTTGCTTTTGGTATCAAACTTGCTATATTTGTGACTTCAAATTTTGATATTTATGAAAAAGCACCTTCTACTCCTCTCGGCCATTTTCATGCTGATCGCTTTACCAGCCTGCGATCTTGTCGAAGATGAACCACCTACCAAAACCCAGATGGAAGGCGTCTGGAAAGTATCCAGTGCCATCGACATGGGCTCAGGAAACGACATCACCAGTCGCGTGAATTTCCCCATCACCGCTTTTCACCTCTCGAGCGACGGCACCGTGATTTCAACCGCCGGACCGCTCATTATGTATGTGGTGTACGGTGATAGCAAATACACCCAGATTGCATCACAGATCGATCAGGTGTTTAATTATGCCAGCCTCGATTTTAATGGCGGCGAGTTTTTTGTCGGAGGGGGTGTTCAAACACGTTTTACCCTCGAGATGAAACTTGAAGGCCTGCCTGGACAAAAGACCCTGACCACACTCCTTGAACTGCTTGGAATTGGTAACGACTATCTTGATGTCGTGGTGTACCACAAATTCATGGATGTAAAGGTTGATTTTTCTGAAGACTATAATACCATGTATTGGGAAATCGATGATGCAACCACTGCAGTGTACAACACCAAGGACAACTACGGTAATTATGTGCTTTGGAACGGATGGCCTGTAAACAATTTCCAAAAGGTCAAAGTGACCCTCGAAAAACAGGTGCAGGATTTGCGCGATTTAGTTGAAGGAGCTTCAAACTGATTTCAGACAATATTAAAAAAAGCAGCGCATCGCGCTGCTTTTTTTTATTCCGGATAAATCTTTTTCATTTTCTCAAGATACGATTCATCAAATAGAATCCAGAACAATGGCTTGAACCCTTTGAGTACCTCGTATTGCTGATCAATCACAAACACCGAAGGGTTGATTCCCATCACCGTTTTGCGAAACTTAAAAGGAGATAATGAATACTCCCATTTCTCGGCGAATTTTATCTTCCCAAATTCATCAGAACTGACCGCATGGTGAACCACATTATTCTTCACATTGTTGTTGTCATCATATGAAGGAATGGTTTCATCATATCCCTTTAATTTCTCCAGTTCCTGATCTGTCAGCTCCTTGAAAAAATAATCATAAGTTGGTTGCTTTTTTTCAATTACAGAGGCAAGAACGGCTTCGAAATATGCGCTTCTTGGCGCGTTTTCAATGTTGCAGTACCATGATTTTGGATTAGTATCAATGGCGCGAATGGGATCGAGTTGATTTTGAATGATTGCATCACTGATGATATGTTCTGTGAGCAAACGACCCGATGTCCATTCACCACTGGTATCGCAGTTCACCCAAAACAATGGCACATGCTCAATAACTCTTTGAGTACTGTCAAAGCGCTGCATCACAGGTGCCACGGCCAAAACTGTCTTTTCAATTCGATAATCGTCATCAAAGTAAATCCACTTTTCCCTGAATCGGATATGATTGATGACGATGATTTCGTTTCGGATCATAGCCGAGGGATCGGTCAACGAACTATCCAGATCAGGGTTGAGGTTTCGAATGGTGTTCAGGACTGAGTTTGGTGACAATGGATTGCCGTTCATGTCGAAGGCGTTCCCCTTGTTTAGCTGATCGAAAAGAAAGGACAGAAAGTCCAATCGGGCCGGGCCTTCCACGTGATTCATCCAGGGGTCCATTGTACCCTGATTGTTGATCAACACATCGTATTCAATTCGCTGGGTGAGCTCAGCTCTTTCCGGTTCACGGCCGCAAGCCGACAACAGCCATGCAGCTGCAAGAATGATCCAAAGGTTTTTCATGGTGTTATAGGTATATCTTTTCTATCAACGAAACATACTTGCTGCATATTACTTTTCGGCGAAGTTTCAGGGTAGGGGTGAGTTCGCCCGAATCAACCGACCAACTGTTTGATGTGAGTTCAAATTTCACAATCCGCTCGTGCTCGCCTAATGTGGCATTCACTTTTTCAACTTCCAGCGCAATTCGTTTACGGATTACGGGATTGTTCATTGCGTCCTGATTCGAAGAAAAAGCTATTTTTTTCACTTCGCACCAGGTTTTGATGTGAAAGTAATTTGGAGAAATGATGGCTGCAGGAAACTTTTCGTTTTCACCTATCACCATGGCATTTTCAATAAACGGCGATTCTTTCAGCTTGTTTTCGATCACCTGCGGGGCAATGTATTTCCCTGCTGCCGTCTTAAAGATCTCTTTTTTCCGGTCAGTGATTTTAACATGCCCTTTTTCGGTCAGAAATCCAATATCGCCCGTTTTAAACCATCCGTCAGGGGTCATGACTTCACGTGTTTGATCCTCATCTTTGTAATAGCCAAGCATCACGTGGGGGCCTTTGGTTTGAATCTCTCCATCGTCGGCAATCCGCACTTCGACGTTGAACAAGGGCGGCCCCACCGTGCCAATGGCCAACCCATCGGGCTGAAAGTTGTTGACCGCAATCACGGGACTGGTTTCGGTCAGTCCGTATCCCTCAACCACCCTGAAACCTGCCGCCCAGAATATTCGTCCCAGCCTTTCCTGCAAGGCGGCACCACCGCTCACAATCAAATCGAGGTTGCCACCCAACGCTGCATGCCATTTGCTGAAAACCAGCTTGCGAAGCAGCCATAACTGCATCCGATACCATGGATTTTTTCCGCTGAAATCGAAACGATAGCCCACTCCGATGGCCCAGAAGAAAAACATCCGTTTCAGGCCTTTGAGTTTGCGTCCCGTGGCCATGATTTTATCGTGAATGCTTTCGAGTAAGCGTGGCACCGTTCCAATGATGTGTGGTTTCACTTCGCGCATGGCATCGGCGATGGTAGCAATGTTTTCGACATAATATATGGTGTAGCCGTTGTACTGAAACATGTAATTCAGCATGCGCTCGTACACATGGCAGAGGGGGAGAAAACTCAGCACAATCTGTCCCTGATCCTGTTTTGGAATGGTAAAAGTAGCCTCCACATTACTCAGGATGTTTGTGTGCGACAACATCACTCCTTTGGGTTTGCCTGTTGTTCCGCTGGTGTAGATGATGGTGGCCACATCGTTGCCCTGAATGTTACTTTTAATCTCCTTCAGTGCTTCAGGCTGCGGATGTTTTTTGCCCAGTTCGATGAGTTCGCCCAGATGTTCAAATCCATGCAGGTTGCGAAACGTAAAAAGTTTCTCGATGCCGGGGCACTGCGGCAAAATGTTTTTTATTCGGGCATACAACTCCTCGCCGGCCACAAATACCATGCGGGCGCCTGAGTGATTGAAAATGTAATGATAATCGTCGTTGCTGATGTTGGGATACACCGGAACATGAATGGCTCCGCACATCATGATGCCCATATCGAGGAAGTTCCATTCGGGCCGGTTGAAGGTGATGGAAATAATGCGGTCGCCGGGTTTTATGCCTAAATGCATGAGACCGTATGCCACTGCGTGTGCCGAATCGATGTAATCGGTCAGGCTGTAGCGCTGCCACAAACCATCGACTTTGCCGCCAAAAAGTACCGGCTTTTGATACCGCGCCTCAAAGCGGTCTAACAAATCAAACAAACGCGTTAATTCCATGTTGCCTTTTATTGGTTTCGTTTCTCTGCCGCAGCGAAACCACAAAGATAAAAGGAGTTTTGAATTTGGGTAATATGTTATTGATGCAGTGAATAATTTGTAATGAGCTTGTTGTCTCAGTTTTATATTCTTTTACACTTCAATATTGATTGAGTGTTTTAAGACCAGTTGATTTATCTGAAAAAAACCAAAATATCAAATTAAAATTCACTTATAAGTCATTTACGTGCAAAGTATTCGCTCAAAAACACATCTAATCAACCGTGAATCGCTGCTTTTTTTCGCGAAAGCGCCCAAAGGCCTGCAAATGTCAGCAGTCCGTTGATGATGAGCAATTCGAAGCCGACCTGGTAGCCATTGAGCAGCACCACACTGTTTTCGGCCAGCAGATAGCACAACACAGGAGCGGCAATCACCGGTGCAAAAACAAGCTTGTCGCGGATGCTTCGTTGGGTGAACAGCCCAAAGGCGAAAAGACCCAGCAGCGGACCATAGGTGTATCCGGCAATGGTGAACAGCTTATCGATGATGCTTCGGTCGTTGATGAAGCTAAACATAATGATGAGTCCAAGCAATAGCACCGCAAAGCTGAAGTGTACCAGCAGCCTGATTCGTTTTTGTTTTCGTGCATCGTATCCTTCGCGGTTGATGCGTAGGATGTCGATCGAAAAACTCGTGGTGAGCGACGTGATGGCTCCATCGGCGCTTGGGTAGGCTGCTGAAATGAGGCCGATCAGAAACACGATGCCGGCCAAGGGTGTAAGGTGATAAAGGCTCACCGTGGCAAACAGGTCGTCGGCAAGCGGCGGTCGTTCAATTCCTTTGGCATCCGTAAACAGGTAAAGGGCGGCTCCAAGTAGAAGAAACAACAGATTGACGCCGACCACCACCACGCTGAACGAAAGCATGTTTTTGCGGGCATCGCGCAGGCTGCGGCAACTCAGGTTTTTTTGCATCATTTCCTGATCAAGTCCGGTCATGGCAATGGTGATGAAAGCGCCGCTGAGCAATTGTTTCAGCCAGTGGTTTCGTGCGCTGAAATCGCTTACGATCATTTGGCTGTAATCGCTCTCGAAAATACGGCTGACCAGTTCTCCGATGCCGAGATTCATTTCGCCGGCAATGGCGAGCAGCGTATAAATCAGCGCACCAAGCATAAAAGTGGTCTGCAGGGTATCGGTCCACACAATGGTTTTGATTCCGCCCTGAAAGGTGTAGAGCAACACCAGCACGATAAAAATGACCGCAGCCAGCCAAAACGGAACACCCAGACTGTCGAAAAGAAATGTTTGCAGTACAAACACCACCAGAAACATGCGCATGGAGGCTCCTAAGGAGCGTGAAAGAATGAAAAGCAAGGCGCCGGTTCGGTAGGTGTTACCGCCAAATCGCTGACCGAGATAGGTGTAGATGGAAGTCAATTGCAAACGGTAATAGAGGGGCAGAAGCACAAACGAAATCACCAGATAACCAAGAAAATAGCCGATCACAACCATGAAATATGAAAAACCTGTGTTGCCAACCCAGCCCGGAACCGACATGAATGTTACGCCGCTGAGCGAAGCGCCAATCATGCCATAGGCCACCACATACCAAAGCGAACGGCGGTTACCGATGAAATAGGTTTCGTTGCCTGCGCGGCGGCTGGTGAGCCAGGTGATGAAAAACAGCAACAGGGTATAGACAACAAAAACCGACAGGATCAGCGTTGTGTTCATCGTTATTTTTTATGAAGACCGCATTCTTTACTTTCGGGCTGTTCCCACCACCAGCGTCCGGCACGGAAATCGTCTTCGCTGCTGACGGGCCGTGTACATGGCAGGCAACCCAGACTGCGATACCCCTGTTTCTGCATCGGATTGAAAGGTACCTTTTCGTTTTCGATGGCTTCCCACACTTCGTGTTCGAGCATATCGGCCAGCGGATTAACTTTCACAAGTCCGGTGTGCACATCGAGATCGAACACAGGCATGGTGTAGCGTGTGACCGATTGCTCACGACGAAGGCCGGTCATCCAGGCTTTCATGCCTTCGAGGGCGCGCATGAGTGGTTGCGTTTTGCGGATATTGCAACAAAGCTTTCTTTTTTCGATGCTATCGTAAAACAGATTTACGCCGTGTTCGTTGACCATGTTTTCTACAGCGCTTTGTTCAGGAAACATGATTCGGATGCTGATGCCATAGCGTTTTTCGGTGGCAGCAATGGTATCGTAGGTTTCCTGAGGGAGACGGCCCGTGTCGAGCGTGAAAAAATGAGCCTGATGTCCGCGGCTGCAAATCAAATGCGTTAACCATTGATCTTCGACACTTAAGCTGGTGGCGACGGCAATTGGTTTATCGAGGTTGGCAAAAGCGAAATCGATGATTTGATCGACCGAGGCTCGCCTGATTTCTTCGTTCCAGAGATTGAGGGTTTCTTCGTTCATTGAGGTCAGTTGCTAATCACTTTAAATTCTGTCCGGCGGTTATTGGCGCGCCCTTCAGGGGTGTTGTTGGTATCGATGGGCAAGCTGTCGCCATAACCCTTATAGGTCATTCGGTCGGCGGAAATGCCTTTGTTGGTCAGGTAAAGATACACAGCTTTGGCTCTGTTTTCGGACAACACACGGTTGATTTCTTTTGTACCGGTATTGTCAGTGTGGCCACGGATTTCGATTTTGAGCTTCGGATTTTTCAGCATGAGCAAGTACAGTTTGTCGAGTTCGGCAAACGATTCAGGTTTGAGCTCATATCTGTCGGTATCGAAAAAGATATTTCTGAGAATCACAATGGAGCTGTCTCCTGCCGAAATGGGGCGCAGCTGCACATTTTTCACATAAGGGTCCGTATTGGTGTGGACACCTGAAAGGCTGAAGTTTTCGGAGTGGAAAAGATAGTTCTCGTGCGACACATTCAACATGTAATCATGGCCGGTTGGAATACACAACAGGAAAGCACCTTTCTCATCGGCTTTGGATGCAGCGGTGATGGTTCCTGTTTTTAAATCAATCAGCTCAAAAGAGGCTTTCAAAGGCAGATCGGTGATGATATCAGAAACATTCCCTTTCAGATATGTTACAGGAACAGGTCGTGCATCCTCATACAGCCTGAATGAATAAATATCCATATTGCTGTTTTCGTTTTTTAATACATCGAGTGCACCTGCTGCATAATATGCATTCTCGCCGCTGGCCGACACAAACAGAAATGCCTCATCCTTATGTGTGTTGATCGGATATCCGATGTTTATCGGATCACTCCAGCTTGAATCGGATGTTTTTCGGGTATAAAAAATGTCGAGTCCGCCCATGCCAGTATGTCCATCTGAAACGAAATACAGGGTTTTGCCGTCGGGGTGCATAAAAGGCGACATTTCGTTTCCCGTGGTGTTAATATTTTTTGGCAGCATTTCGGGTTCCGACCACTTATTGTTTTCATCAAGTCTGGTCACGTAAAGATCAAGGCTTCCGTTGCGTGACGAAGTAAAATAAAGTGTTGTTCCATCAGGTGCGATCGAAGGCTGACTGTCCCAGCTGTTGCTGTTGATTTCATACAGATTTTCGGGATAATCCCAGTCTCCTTTATACCATTGTGACATGTAAATATCGCAGCTTCCCACACCTGATTCTCTGTTGCAACCTGTGAAATAAAGTGTCTTTCCATCTGGAGCCACGGTATGGGCTCCTTCGTTCAGCTGCGAGTTCAGCTTATCGCTCAGGGGAACAGCAGTGGACCACTCCCCATTGATAAACTTACTGATATAGAAATCTTCCTGTTTATCACTGCCGGTTTCGTAAGAGGTTGCTTTAACAAGGCGTGTGAATATCAGGGTCGATTCATCGGCAGTGAGAGCCGGCATGTATTCAGAGTTATCGCTGTTTACCCCTTTTCCAAGGGGTTTGGGGTTAAAGTCTTTGGGATTTTTGATTTGTTCAATGGCAAACTGGCAGGTATTTACGCCCTTTTCGGCAATAAGCTTTTGAGCAATCTTTATGTTTTTTCTCTTCAGGTACGTTTCATAATTAAAAAGTGCCTTCTCGTATTGTCCGGTTTTTATCTCCAGATTGGCCACCAAATAATAGGTGTTGGGATAGAATTCCGGATCGATAAGCAGGCTTTTTTCGAAGTATTCAATGGCGGGCTCATACATTCGCTGTTCTTCATACATGGTGCCCATCATCAGGTAAGCTTCCACAAACTTCGGATCAAAAGCCAGCGCCCGTTTGAAGCTTTCTTCTGCATCACTATAATTGAAGGACGACATGGCTTTCATTCCTTCCTGATAGGCAGAAATGGCCTTCTTGTTTTTGCTGGTATATTCCTGTGCGGTGGTACATGCCCACGATAGGGTGCCGAGTAAAACAAATATGAATAAGTGCTTTGCCATATCAGGGAATTTTAATGTATTTATGAGTTTGAACGGACAGTCGCCATGCTGGGTGTTCCTGAATGTAACGGATCAGGTCGGGCAAAATATTGTGTCGGGCACTCCATTCCGGCTGCATTTGTCTGATGCAGCCCGGGGCAGTCTTAGCTGCCATCTCTTCGGCAAACTGAAAATCGTCAGTTGAGCTGATAATTACTTTAAGTTCTGATGCAGCATGGAACCAGAATGGATGCACATATGTTCCCTGTTTGGGGCTTAGGCAAATCCAGTCGAAATCACCACTGGGTTCTTCAGAACCCGAAGTTTCAAGAAATATGCTGATTCCTTCTGCATGCAACCTGTCGCATAAATCGTCGAGATTCCACATCATGGGCTCACCGCCGGTGATCACAACAGAGCGTGTGCCACTTTGACTGGCTTGCTTCACAATCTCACCCGTGGGTGTGAGCGGATGGAGATTAGGATTCCACGATTCTTTCACATCGCAAAAACTGCAGCCTACATCACAGCCGCCAAGCCTTATAAACCATGCAGGACGGCCTGTATTGACCCCTTCACCCTGCAAGCTGACAAACTGCTCCATGACAGGGAGCATGATGTCGTTTCCGCTTTCGGTGATGCTATTCATACGGCAAAGGTACGCAAGATTCGGAAAACCGGCGCTGGCCTTTGCGGGCAATCCATTCTTCTCCTCGTGCTGATTTCGGATGATGCCTCATGAAAAGCCCATCAGCGAACCAGTGTCACATTGCCCTTGCGGTCGATATTGCTTCCATCCACCAGCGAGGCACTGATGTGGTAATAATACACTCCATCGGCAACTGGCTGACCCTGATACTTTCCATCCCAGCCTGAAGCAATATCCCTGCTTTCAAACACTTTTTCCCCAAAACGATCATAAACCACAAGGCGCATGCTGACAATAAAATTGCTGCGTACTAACAGAATGTCGTTTTGCCCGTCACCGTTCGGACTGAAAATATTGGGAATGTAGAGATCAACAGCCCCGCATGGAAAATCTTCAGCAAGAATATAAACACTGTCAGTGAAAAGACAACCCCGGTTATCGACCACAGAGAGAAGAAAAGCACCCGGCGATAAATTGCTGTTGCTAAGTGCTATATATACTGAATCGAGCAAATATACATAGGGAGATTGACCTCCGCTGACCATCAGTTCGAGGGTGCCGTCGGACGCACCAAGACAGGTTTCGTCGGTGCTGGTAAATGTTGCTTCGGGGGCATCGGCTACCTCGATCACTGAACTGTCGCTGTCGCCACAAAGACCAGCAATGTTGTAATAAATGGTATGAAAGCCCACGCCCGCAGCCGATGCAGAGAAATTTCCGTTGCTGCTGGTGATTCCTGTACCAGACCAGACCCCTCCGGGTTCAGCGGCTGCAAAAAGAAATGGCGTTGAATTTTCGCACACATAGCTGATGTCGGTGATGGTGGCATCGGACCAGGGGATCACGGCAATAACAATGGTGTCGATCCACATGCAGGTGTTTGCATCGGTAGCCATGGCTGTATAGGTTCCGGCCGTACCTGTCGAGATACTTTGTGTATGGTCGCCGGTGTTCCAGTCGTAGGTCGCCGGGGCAACACCAATGTTCATGACAAGAGAATTGCCCTGACAAAGCGTGGTGTCGTTTCCAAGCGTGAACTCGGGTAATGGATGCACCAGTACCGAATGGAAGGCTGTATCGGAACATCCATTAATGTCGGTGGCAATCACATAATACTGATGGGTGCCCTGAACCTGTAACGGCACGGTTACGGTTGGTCCGGTCCATGTATTTGACCAGACATAGCTCACTCCGCCGTTGGCTGTCCATGTCGCGGTATCGTTGCGGCAAACCACACTGTCGCCTGTGATCAATGGCACTGGCAGGGGCATCACCACATAGGGTATACTGTCGGTTGCTGTACAGCTGAAAGCATCGGTTACTGTTACAGCGATGATATCGCTGGCAGCTGGCACAAAAGAAATATTGCTGCCACTCATGCCGTTTTCCCACGAAAAAACAACACCTCCGGATGCGGACAAATGGACTGAGTCGCCAAAACAAATGGCCGAATCGCCGCCAAAAACGATCACAGGAAGCGGCTGTACTCCAATCAAAATCGAATCGCTCCAACGACAATTGTTGGCATCGGTTACCTGAGCAATATATTGCTGTGCAGTGCTCACTGTGATCGAAGGAGTGATGGCTCCCGTATTCCATGTGTAGCTTGCCCCGGCAATTCCTGTATTCAGCGGAATTGAGGTTCCAAAGCAAATGGTGGTATCATTCCCAAGCCAAAACTCGGGCAAGGCAAGGACATCGACCTGATGGAAGGCAGTGTCGCTGCAGCCATTGGCGTCGGTGGCAATGACCCAGTAATCGTATGTGCCGGTTGCCGGCCAACTGATGTCGATTCCTGCTGTGCTTTCCGATGTGTTCCACTGAAAGGACGAACCTCCCGAAGCCGTCACCGTGATGGTATCAAGCCGGCAAACTTCTACCGGACCTGCCACCGAAGGTGTGGGCAATGGAAATACAGTGATGGCCACACTGTCGTCGGCAGTGCAGAGATAAGCATTGGTGACCGAAATGCTCAGATAACCACTCGCTGCAGGTACAAAACTCAGCGTGTCGTTGGTTTCGCCTGTTTCCCAGCTGAACAGCACCCCGCCAGTGGCCGATAGCATCATGGTGTCGTTAAGACAAACCGATGAATCGCCGGAAAATGAAATGACAGGCAATGGCTTGACCACAATTTGAACCGTGTCGCGTTCAATGCACGTGAGATAGGTGGAAATTACACTGAATGAGGTGTCGGAAACAATGACCGGAGCAATGGAATCGTTTGTAGATCCGATGTTCCATGTATATGTGTCCGATCCTGTCCCGTACAACAGAGTTTGTTCACCGAAACACACCGAATCGGTGTAATGGATGGTGTTGAAATCTTCGGGGCAGGGTATAAATTTCATAATCACCGCATCACGGGTGCCGCCCCGCGCATTGTCGAAGTATGCTCCCGTGAGGTTTTGAGTCGGGTGAGCAGCCGAGTTGGTCCAGCCAACCGCAAAAACATGATCAGATGGGGACACCCGCACATCCATCAGGCGATCGTTCGATGCGCCCCCAAGGTAAGTGATCCATTTTTTATTGAAATTCGAATCCAACTCAATTAAAAATTCATCGGAACCTCCATTTGATGTGGCATCGTAATAAGAACCGTCCATCGGATCGAAGGTAGCCAGATTAGTTGAACTGGCATCTCCCACCATATAAAGGTTTTTATGCGAGTCGATGGTGACCCCATAGGCTGCATCGTTGTTGTTGCCTCCGTAGAAACTCGAGTACAACATTTCACCGTTTGATCCAAATTTCACGAGCACAGCATCGGAACCCGTACCTTTGACGGTTTGATAGAAATTGCCTCCAAGGGTGTTGACCACCGGAAATGCCGCATGGTTGGAATTGCCCACCAGAATCCATCGGTTGTTATAATCGCAGATGAGGTCATTGGCCCACTCATTGCCTGCACTTCCGAGATATGTTCCCCAAATGAGCGAACGGGAGGTGTTGAACATGGCCAGCCCGAAATCGGTTCCTCCTGCAAATGCCTGAGAGTAGCAGCCCGGAAGGGTGCTTGATGTAGGAAAATCGGACGAGAGGGTCTGGCAAGATACCATCAGACGCCCTGTAGAATCAATATCGATGTAGGGATACTGCTCAATATTGGTGGGACCACCATAATAGGTTGACCATGTAATCAGGGTCGTCATTGCATCGAATTCGGTGAGAAAGATATCCCACTCTAATGCGGTGTTTGTCCCGTCGAAATAGGCACCGGTATTGTTTTGAACCGGCAGATCGGTGGAATTGGTGTGACCGGCCACAATCAGCCTGCTGCCTTTCATGGTGCAATCAGTAATCTCGTCGTTTGAAGTGCCGCCAAAATAGGTCGACCAGATGCGGGTTTCGCCGACTGGCGAAGGTACAAACCCGGCAATAAAGCCATCGCTTGCTCCATCGAGTGTGTTGTCGTAGAAACCTCCGGTGAAGTTTTCGAGCGGAAAATTGCTTGAGTTGGTATAGCCAACAATGAGAAGAACGCTGCCGTTGTAAAAGAGATTTGTGGGAACATCGTTTCCTGAACCGCCATAATAAGTCGACCAGTTTTGAACGCCGTTTTCGGTGAATTTCACAATTCCTACGTCATAACTGGCGGAATAAGTACCGTTATAATAGTTGAGCGAGCTGGCTGGTGCAGGGTCGAGAACGGGAAAGTCATTCGATGTGGTTTGAACGAGTACAAAAATGAATCCATTGGAGTTGCGTTCCATTACGATGGCCAGATCGTCGATGCTACCGCCATAATATGTTGCCCACACCAGAGGCGGGTCGATGATCAGGGTCTGATCTTTCTGAAGTTCGGGCAGAGCCAAAGCTTCGTAGGATAGGGTATGCTGATCGAGTTTTGGCTGAATAGCGGCTGGTCGTCCGTCGGACGTGAAAGAAACAACTTCTTTTTCAACCAGAGAGCCCAGCGATGTGCTGATGACGAGTTGGTTGTTTTCGAAGGCTAGATTGTCCATGCCTTTGAACAGGAGTCGAATTTGTTTGATGTCGGCACCCGGATGCAGAATGAAATTGTATTTAAGATGATCGTTTTCGGCAACAAACTGCCAGTCGATGCCGGGGTAGACATCTTTTATGGTGACCGACTGTATGCGTTGTGCACTGATTCCTTCGGGTGCATGCTGATTGTACCAGGTTAATCCGGCTGCATTTTTGGCATAAACGATTTCGGTGTTTAATCTGTTCAAGTGACCGCCTTCCGGTGAAACATCAACACGATGCCAGTTGACAGCAACCACCGGATCAGGATCACTTTCCTTCCGTGGAGCGTCGTCAGGTTTTGAACCGGTCACCGCATCCTTGAACACGTAGCTGATGCCGTTGTCGGTGATGAAAAAGTCGAGGGCTGGTGTGGTCATATAATACCATACGCCAGAAGCTGGTTTGCCGTCAGTACCTGATAGCTGGCCTTTGTTTTCGACAAAAGCGGGAGCCTGACGGGCAAGATTGTCAATGGTTTGCGACGCAGAATATTCAGCATAAAGGATGGTGGCAAGCAGGAAAATGACAAAACGCATAGGGAATTGTTTTACGGTATTTAAGACACTAATAGACGCAAAAAGTTGCAGTTACAAAGATAATAACATTTGAATTCTACTCATCTTGCTGGTCAAAAGTTGAAAAGCATACATTCAGGATGCTGCATAAACGGGTGGTCATTTGCCTGGGGACACTCTTTGCCGGATCATGAAGCATGGCCTGATGCCATTGGATGCGAAGAGCTAATAACGATAAATGACACCTTCGAAAATCACTACATTTGCAAAAAAAACGATGCAACGATTCGAGAAGGAACAGCTGGAAGCAATGGTAAGAAAAATGTTTCTGAAGGCAGGTTGTAATAGGGCTGATGCAGACACTGTGGCCCGCATGCTTATCTCGGCCGAAATGCGGGGTATTCCCTCACACGGGCTGATGAGAGTGAAGGATTATATTGGACTTTGGCAAAAGGGTCGGATGAACATGCAACCGAATCTCACTGTGGTGCATGAAACGCCGTCGACCGCCACAATAGATGGTGATTTGGCGCCTGGGATGGTTGCCGGCAAATTTGCGATGGAGCTGGCCATTGAGAAGGCCCGTAATGTTGGTTCTGGTTGGGTGGCGGTTCGAAACTCCAATCATTTTGGCATTGCAGGATTCTATACCATGATGGCAGCTGAAAACGATATGTTTGGATTTGCCATGACCAATGCCAACGCGTTGGTTGCACCCACATTCAGCATTGACAGAATGTTGGGAACGAATCCCATTGCCTTTTCCATACCGGGGCTTGAAGAGCCCGTATTTACGGCCGATTTTGCCACCACACCCATCGCCCGTGGTAAGCTTGAGCTCATGGAGAAGCAGGGAAAGGCGTCGCCTGAAGGATTTGTGCAGGACGAGCATGGTTTGACGTCGACTGATCCGTCGGTTTTAAGGCGTGGAGGTGCGATTTTGCCTTTAGGAGGCGACTACGAACATGCCAGCCATAAGGGATATTGTTTGGGTGCCATGGTCGATATATTATCAGCAATATTGTCAGGTGCTAACTTTGGCCCGTTTGTTCCCCCTCAGGTGGCTTATCTAGAACCGAAGCCTGATGCCCCGGGACTTGGGTTGGGTCATTTTTTCGGAGCGGTGAGGCTCGATGGATTCAGACCTGCCAATGAAGTTAAGGCCTATATGGATCAATGGATCAGGGCTTTCCGTGGAGCAAGGGCTGCCGCAGGAAGCGGACCGGTGGTCATCCCCGGAGATCCTGAACGCGAAAAAGAAGCAGAATATACGCGCAATGGCATCCCGGTGCTTCCGCAGGTGTGGACCGAGCTGACAAACACAGCTGCTCAGATGGGAATATCTGAATCAGATTTGATAAACTGACAAAAAGACACAGAAGCGGTGCTGGCAGAATTTTTGACAAGGCGCGCGCTGCATATTAATCAGGAAAGCCTCAGATGAAAGGAAAGAAAAAGAGATTGCGTATGAGTGAACCGGAAGAAAAAATCCCTGTGGATCAGGAGAAAACAGGTGGTCAGGAAGAGCAGATTTCAGAATCAGGCCTGAACGACAACCAATGTCCCGATGCTGTTTTGGAAACCATGGATAGTTTACAGCAGAAAGTGAACGAGTGGCAGGACAAGTACACCCGGCTTTATGCTGAATTCGAGAATTTCAGAAAACGCTCACGACAGGAATTGTTTGAGCTGCGGGTGAGTGGTGGCGATGAAGTCATTTTATCAATTCTCCCTGTGCTCGATGATTTTGAGCGCGGTCTTGCAAGTCTTGAAGCAGCTACTGATATTGATGCGGTGAAGCAGGGCTACGAGTTGATATATTCGAAGCTGAGCAGCATTCTGAAACAAAAGGGACTCGAAGCGGTCGACGCCATGCATCAGGAATTTGACACCGATTTTCATGAAGCCATCACGATGGTTTCAAACGAAGCACTTAAAGGGAAAGTGGTCGATGTGGTTGAGAAAGGATATACCATCAGGGGCAAGGTGCTGCGATTTGCCCGGGTCGTTGTAGGACAATAAAAACCCAACTCAGTGAGCAAAAGAGATTATTACGAAGTACTGGGAGTTCCGAAAAGCGCCACTTCGGACGAGCTGAAAAAAGCATACCGAAAGATGGCAATTCAGTACCATCCCGATAAAAACCCTGGCGATCAGGAGGCTGAAGAGAAATTCAACGAGGCAGCCGAAGCCTACGAAGTGCTAAATAATCCTGAAAAGCGCCGCAAGTACGATCAATACGGTCATGCTGGTTTGGGCAATCAGGGAGGCTTTGGCGGCGGGATGACGATGGATGATATTTTTAGCAATTTTGGAGATATTTTCGGAGATTTTTTTGGAGGAGGTTTTGGAGGCGGTTTCGGACGCAGCCGTTCGCAGCAACGTGTGCAGCAGGGATCGAACCTCCGTATTCGGGTCAAGCTTACCCTTGAAGAAATTTCGACCGGCGTTGAAAAGAAAGTGAAAGTAAACAAGCATGTTTTGTGCGACTCATGCGGAGGCTCCGGAGCGCGTAGCGGCAGCAAGCCGTCTACCTGCACCACCTGTAAGGGATCGGGCAGGGTGGTTAGGGTCACCAACACATTTCTTGGACAAATGCAGACGGCATCAACATGTCCGCATTGCAACGGCGAAGGACAGATCATTACCGACCGTTGTACATCATGTAGCGGAACAGGGCTCATGAAAGGTGAAGAAGTGATCAGCATCAGGATCCCAGCCGGTGTAGAGCAGGGTATGCAGTTAAGCATGTCGGGAAAAGGAAATGCAGCTCCAAGGGGCGGGATTTCCGGCGACCTGATTGTGCTGGTTGAAGAAGCGGAGCACGAAATTTTCAAACGCGACGGAAGCAATTTGCTTTATGAACATAGCATTTCGTATGCCGATGCTGTGCTTGGCACCCAGGTTGATGTGCCCACACTTGACGGAAAAGCCAGAATAAAAATTCCTTCAGGAACCATTCCGGGGCGAATGTTTAGGCTCAAAGGAAAAGGGCTGCCCTCGGTAAATCATTACGACAGAGGTGACCTTATTGTGAGCATCAATATTTGGGTGCCCGAGTCGGTCACTCGTGATGAAAAGGCATTTCTTGAGCAGATGCAGACAAAAAAAGGCTTTCAGCCTGATAATACACAAAAGAAAAAGTCGTTTTTCGACCGCATGAAAGAGTATTTTGATTAACCTTGCAGCATGAATTATTTTTTCGAAGCGCAATCAGTCAGTAAAAAGTATGCCAGTCACCTGGCGCTCGATGATGTGTCGGTGCAGGTGAGACCGCAGAGCATTTTCGGACTTCTGGGGCCCAATGGGGCTGGGAAAACAACACTGATCAGGATCATCAATCAAATCATTGGACCTGATCAGGGGAATTGTTTTATTGAAGGTGAACCATTATCGCCAAAGCACACGGCCTGCATTGGTTATTTACCCGAGGAAAGGGGTCTTTATAAGAAAATGAAAGTGGGAGAACAGGCTCTGTATCTTGCTCAACTGAAAGGATTGCCGAAGCAGGAAGCCTTCAGTCGTCTCAGGGAATGGTTCCGTAAGTTTGAAATCGAACATTGGTGGGGAAAGAAAGTTGAAGAACTTTCGAAAGGCATGCAGCAAAAAGTTCAGTTTATTGTCACAGTCATTCATGAACCCAAGCTGTTGATTTTCGATGAACCTTTCAGCGGGTTTGATCCCATTAATGCTGA
>CAZLHV010000021.1:776-26033 GCA_964559205.1 uncultured Bacteroidaceae bacterium | reverse complement strand
GTGATGCTCTGCTCGTAAATCGATTCCAACTCCCTGATATTTACTGACCCCAAGCCACTTCACCCGTTTTCCAATATGTGCATTGAGATCAGCGCTGGATTCTGAAGCGTTATTGATATCCCAGAATCCATGGTACTTTGCACCGAACCTATAATTCAAATGCGATGAATCAGAGTGTGTGCTGTATAGTGACAACTCGGCACCTGCATCATTGTATCTTTGGCGAATGGCATCATTTTCAATAGTGTCCAGTATTCCCTCAGGATTAAAACCATAATAATGATACACATCACGATCAAAAAACAGCTTTCCGTATGCTGTATTTTTTGGTCTGATTCTCGACCCGTAGAGGTTCACTTCGTTTTCGCTTGTCCCGGGAAATGCAAAATCGGGTATTTTGCCAGAAGTGGAAAAATGCTTTAAGTGCAGACCAACAGCTTTATGCTTATCGCGCTTGGTATTAAGAAACAATTCGCCATATGGCGTTTTACCGCTGCCGAAGCCTGCCTTGATGTAATTGCCGTACAGCTCGGTAAAAGGCTCACCCGCCATCTTTGCAGCTTTTATGGGCGATGCCTGATACACCACCTTCATTGGCTGAGGGAATACTGAATATTTAAGGTTGTTCTTCACAACTTCATCGTTCTCAACGACAGGCGAAAAATTCTTCTTTGGAAAATCCATCAGTCTTGGATCATAAGAACCCACCACATTCACCTGCTCATTGGCAACTTTTCCCGTATCCTGTTTGTCAGGTGTGGTTTGAGCCAGCATGCTCAATGCCGAGAACGCTGTCATCAAATTAAATAAAATCAATGCTTTTTTCATAAGGCTATTCGTTGCTGCCGTTTATAATAATCTCACCTTCGCCATTGCTGTCCTGCTCATTTTTCTTTTCAAGTTCAATGATCGTGTTCAGCTTCGTTCTGGCTTCTTCGCGAAGATCTTCGCCCTCGTAATTATCAATAACACTTTGCAATGCATATTTTGCCTGATAAAAGTTGTTGCTGGCAACATAAACATCGCTGAGCAAGATGAATGATTTTGCAACCCAAAACTCAAAAGAAGCAAAATCATTAATCAAGTCAAACACTAGCTTTTCTGATTCCTGATATCTGCCATTTTGATACTCAATCAATGCCAGATAGTAGTTGGCTTCAGCTCCAAGTACTGATGAACGCAATTTGATGAGCTTGGTGAACTCTGTTTGCGCTTTTGGTAAATCGCTCAACTGATATGCCGAACGGGCAATCACAGCCGAAGCTTCATCCGATTCCTGCTGCTGTATTGTCGGATTGGCCTGATATTGTTGTGCCGCCAAAATGGCTTCATTATACTGCCCCGATTCATATGCGGCATACATAATGCTTTTTTGTGCCTCAAGCTTATTTGATAGCGACTGAGTCGATTGTTCAAGTGTTCGGTAGTATATGGTGGCTTTGTCGTAACTCTTCTTGTTATAGTGAATGCGAGCAGCTTTCAGAAGTGATGTCTCGGTAAAAGCAGATACTGGTTGAGAAGCCACATATTCATAACCGGAAAGAGCCAGATCATATTCCTTATTACCATATTGACACTCTGAACGGTAAAAATGAGCATTCAATGCAAACGAGCCGGATGGGAAAGTACTAAGATAATTGTTGAAGGCAAGGACGGCCCCAGAACAATCCCCTTTCATGAAGCTGTTTTCTGCCGACTGATACAACATACTATCCTTGGTCATCTCAGGCACACTATTCCCCATATCGGCCACCAATTTGAAAAACTCATCGGGCTTGCCAATGTCTGTGTATATGGCTTTTAAGTTCATCAGAGCATCCTTTGAGTCTTCAGTGCCTTTATATTCATCTACCACCTGCTTAAACACATTGATCGCCTTGCTGTTCTCTCCCATGATTCTGTATAGAGCTCCTTTTTTCAGCAGAGCTTGAACTCTAAGCGGGCTTTCAGGATGATTCACAATCAGCGCATCATACGATTCAAGTGCTTTGTTATTCTGATCCTGCAACTCATAGTTAATCCCAGATTCAAAAAGGGCATCATCGGCAAAGCGCGACGATGGATACTGCGAGGTCAGCATGGCCAATGTGTTTTGCCTGCCTTTGTAATTCCCCATTACGCCTTCGCACTTCGATTTCTGCAGTAGTGCATAATCCATATACTCTACTTTCATTGCAAGTGACTTATCGTAGTTTTCTATGGCATCCTCCCACTTCCGCATAATAAAATAACAATCAGCCAGTCTTAGCTGTGCATCGTTTCGAAACCATTTGTCATCGTTGCCCGCATACTTAAAATAGCTTAAAAAACTCTGCTGGGCGCCCGAATAATTCTTTCGTTGCATCTGTGCATAACCAAGCCCATAATATCCTCTTGAAAAATATGGTAAATCTGCCGATGGCGGATACTTGACAAACATGTCGTAACAGGCGGCCGATGAATCGTAAACAGCCAATCTGTAATACGATTCACCCTTCCAGTACAAAGCTTCAGCCCTGATACTGCGATCATAGTTAAACCCTATTGCCTTATTAAACAGCGATACGGCATCCATATATGACTTGCTGTTGAATACCTCAACGCCATGATAATAGTTGACCTTCTGATACGCCGACCAAATCCGTTCCGTCTTTACCTTAATGCTTTCAATCACACCAATCGCATCCTTGTAGTTTCCAGTCGACATCAGCAAATCAACCAGCAACTCTCTTGCCTCTTCGGCCCTCAGTGACTTGGGAAAATCGTTCAGATACTGCTGCAATGCTTTAATTGCACCATTGTAAGGGTGATAGTCCAGTTCATAACTCAACCGGGCATAATTAAACAAAGCATCTTCAGTAATCAATGGATTGAAATTCAAACGGTAAGCATCATAAAAACAGTTCAGAGCAAACTTCTTATTCCCAATCTTCAGGTAACAGTCGGCCAAATGATAACTCGCATTCTGATTAAGCGAATCCTCCATAGTGGCTACATTCGAAAGATTTTCAGTCGCTTTTTGGTAATCCCCAACATTGTAATAGGTATACCCAATCTGATAATAATCTTCCCTTGTCAGTGGTACAGTCGTCTTTTGAGAATACATCTCATAATATGGCAATGCCAACCGATACTCTTTTCTTGAAAAATAGGCATCACCGGTCATGCGTGACATTTCTGCCTGCCGTTTCACATCAGGCTTCTCGAGCATCGGTGGCACAAAAGCAATGAGATCATCATATTTTCCCTGCAGATAATAAATCTGTGCAATGTAGTAGGGCGAGACAGCTCCAAATGTTTCATCCTCAAGCAATGATCTGAATCCTGTCAAAGCTACTTCGTACTGACCTTCGGTGTAACTGATGTGACTATAATAGTAGATCGCCGGTGCACGATAGATACTTTCGCTTTCCTTGACTGGAATAAAACATGCACGGGCTGCAAGCATTGAATCAATCATGAAATATGAATACCCTTTCTTAAACAGGTATTCCATTCCCTGTTCATCAGAAAGATATTTTTCGGATGTATTTGAAAATGCATCAATCGCTTTTTTATAATTTTTGTCCCGATACCACGTATTACCGGTATAGAACCAAGATACTGGGACATAGCTGCTTTCGGGATGGCGCCAGATAAACTGCGTCAGCTGCCCTCGGGCATCACTATTCAGAAGCTCATATGAGCAGCGGGCTACACAAAACTCAGCATGGATTCGCATGGGTTGCTCTTCATCTGTCAGTTCTACCACCTGCTGCATGACCTCCTTTGCTGCACCATACTTTTCCTTGATCATTAAGTCAAGCCCACTTTGATACAAGGCCACAGGATCATGATAAACCTGAGTGAGCTGCCCAAAAACCATTGTCTGACACACCATCATGAATGCTGTGATCAGGACATGCCTTTTCTTCATAATTATCCGCATTTAAGCGATAAAATTACAATCAATACAAAGGGCGAATGTTTGAATTAAGGGTTTTTATCAACAGCCTTTGTTTAATATAACGGTTGAATGCAGAAATAATTTCACACTCGCCCTAGGAGCATTAATCCTGCCGATTCATTTCAAAAACAAAACCCATCAGCCAAAATGTCTACTTTTGTTGGGTGCTTTATCAAAGACCTGAATTTCGGAAAATAATTTACCGCCAGGGCCCAACATTCGCAGGGCCAGTGTCGGCCACAGGATTGGTCCTGCTGCTCTTTTCTGCAGTTCTTGCCTGGGCTGACTACACAATGGCAGCTTTGATTATTTCTCCACCTTCTTTGTTTTGCCTCATGTCGTTTAAGGGTACAATCATCGACACAGACCGTAAACAAATAAAAAAATGGACTTCAATTCTCGGGATCAGATCAGGATACTGGCACTCACTCGGCGATAATCACGCCATAGAATTACGCTATTTCTCTGTGAGTCGAAAGATTGGAATGCGAAGCTCCTGCCATGCCCTACGTACTCAGGTCTTCGAAATCTGGATCACATCACCGGCAGGGAAAAACATGCACATAATTGATGTCCCAGATTACGAAACTGCAAAAGCAAAGCTGGGAAAACTGTCACAGCAAACCGGGTTCAATCAAATTGATCGCTATGAAGGCCTGCACAAAAAGGCAGCGTTTGTAAGCAAAACCGTTGAATGCGAGCGTCATTAGTCACACTTCACTTTTATTTTAAACTTCGCAATTTTTTAATTTATTGAAAAACGAATTGTTTTACATTTGCAAAAAAATAGAGAAGTAACTTACACGGATTTTCAACGAGCTGCCAATGAGGACAAAATACATTGATCTGATTGAACAAACCTTCGAATTCCCACAAGAAGAATTCAAGGTCATTGACAACGAATTGCTCTGGAACAACATCAACCTGATGCAAATCATCGAACAGTACGGAACTCCATTGAGGATAACCTTTCTGCCCAGCATCAGCCATCAGATTCAGAAAGCAAAGCGCATGTTCAATGTGGCGATGGCAAAAGTTGATTATCAGGGTGAGTATTTTTATGCCTATTGTACAAAGAGCAGTCATTTCTCACATGTCATCGAAGAGGCTCTTAAAAACAATGTTCATCTTGAAACATCAAGTGCCTTCGATATTCATATCATCGAACAGCTTTTTGAAGATAAAAAAATCAACAAAGACACCTATGTAATTTGCAATGGCTTCAAAAGGCAACAATACATCGAGAATATTTCCAGACTTATCAATGCCGGATTCACCAATACAATTCCGGTGATCGACAACAAAGAAGAGTTGCTTGAGTACAAGATCCGCAGAAATGTGAAAGCAAAACTGGGAATTCGGATTGCAGCTGAAGAGGAGCCCATGTTTGAGTTTTATACATCCAGACTGGGGGTACGTTACAATGACATCGTGCCCTTCTATAATTTATATGTCAGAAATCATCCGAATTTCGAGCTCAAAATGCTTCATTTTTTCATCAATACAGGCATCAAGGATTCGGCCTATTATTGGAGTGAGCTGACCAAATGCGTCAACGTCTATGTCGAATTGAAACGGATTGCACCGTCACTCGATACACTTAACATCGGAGGAGGCTTCCCAATCAAAAACTCTCTGGCTTTTGATTATGATTACGAATACATGGCCGAAGAAATCATCGCTCAGATTAAAAACATCTGTAATCAGAACAAAGTGCCTGAACCCAATATCTTTACCGAATTCGGTTCTTACACGGTTGGTGAAAGTGGAGCCGTACTTTACTCGATTCTGGGACAAAAGCAACAGAATGACCGCGAAATGTGGAATATGATTGACAGCAGCTTCATGACAACCCTTCCCGACACATGGGCGCTGAATCAACGGTTTATTCTGCTTGCTGTCAATCACTGGGACTACGAATATCAAAGAATATTTTTAGGAGGATTGACCTGCGACAGCCACGATTACTATAATGCTGAGGCTCATGCAAATGCTATTTTCCTTCCAAAAATAGAGAACAACGATCCTCAATATATTGGCTTTTTTCACACCGGCGCTTATCAGGAATCGCTTGGAGGCTATGGCGGCATTCAGCATTGTCTTATCCCTGCACCAAAGCACATTCTAATCCTTCAAGACGAAGAAACAGGCGAGTATTACCCCAAACTATTCGCCAAAGAGCAAAGCTTCAAATCAATGCTAAAAATCCTAGGTTACTGAGCATCATTATACATATTGCTCGTTCCAGCCGATTAACTCCCCATTGATATCTTCAAAAAAAACCTTTAATAAAAGGTTTGGTATTGTTTTTTATGTATTTTTGCCCTGAAAAACAAACACATGAAAAAGATTGCATTATTCACTGTTATCGTGCTTGCTGTTGCCATTTCAGCAAATGTTCAGGCACAGAAACCCTTTAAAAAAGGAATTGTCACCTATACCATCAGCTATGACGGAACCTGGGATGCAGCGACTCTAGCTCAGCAACCTACCGAACAAAGAGTGATGCTGTTAGGCAAACAAAGCAAAACCGAAATCATCACCCCAGGCGCTACCATCACTACCATCACGAATGGTCTCGACAGCAGCAGCACCATCCTGCTCGATGTTCCTTCGGTTGGCTGGAGATATTATATGAAAACTCCCAAGGACAAGATCCTTGAAAGTCAGGCCGATAAAACAAAACCGGTCATCAACTATTTGGAAGAGACCAAAGTCATTGCAGGATACACCTGTAACAAAGCTGAATATATCACCGAAGATTAATATGGTGACAAAGTTACTACTGTGGTATATTACAATGAAAAAATCGGGGGACCTGAACTAAACTTCGGTGGGATGTTTACCGGCCTCAAAGGCTTCCCAATGGAATATACTATTGAAACTGAAGAAGGAAAAGTGATTTACCTTGTAACTACAGTTCAGACAAAAAAGGTTAAACTGAAAGATGTTGACTTCATGATCCCAACTGATTATGAAGAGTTAACCGAAGAAAAAGCCAAAGAACTTTTTGGCGGCGAGGAATAAAGATTTGCACAATAAATTGTTTATAAAAACCTTCTCTTTTCAGGGAAGGTTTTTTATTATTTCCTTTTGGTTTGCGTAATTTTGCTCATTGTGAGAAAAAAAGTAAAAACCGATACAGCTTCGAAAAACACACGCAGAGAGCCCAAATCGTCTGCCAGAAACACATTGAAGGAAGTTCATCGCAACAAGCAAAGCCATCAGGGCAACAAAAAGAAGCCGTCACCTAAACCTAAAAAAGAAAAAAATGACCGAAAAAGTCTGAAAGAAATCATCTCTTCAAGAGAATTTCAGACCGGAAGCGGACTCTTTCTGATTCTTTTAAGCGTTTACATGTTGTTTGCTTTTTTCTCATATATCAAACACTGGCAACACGATGATAATGTGGTTCAGGCTGGATTAGGCATGCTCTTTAACGGCGACCTGACCGTTGAAAACAATATGGGAAAATTGGGCGCATGGCTTGGTTTTATGTTTGTCAAGCAATGGTTTGGAATCGGGTCATTTCTGCTTCTGGTTTTTATCGCAAACAGCGGATTGCTGCTTTTGCGTGTCAAAATCATCAGTTTGTTCGAAAGCATACTTTATCTGGTGGGAACAACCCTGTGGCTTTCCGTTTTCATGTCTGCAATATTCACCCGGCCCGATGCCATGATTTGGGGAGGCGTGTTTGGACAGCAAATCAGAATGTGGATCAGTGGCATCATTGGGAATTTCGGATTGGTTGTCGTATTGCTTATTATCTTTGGCTTGTATATTTCGGCCATTTTCGGTATCAAACTGCATGAAATCAAACTGCGCAATCGCAAGGAACACGATCATGAAGCAACCCAAGAAGAACCTGTCCTCAACGATATCAGCATTCATAATAATCGGGATTTTCAACAAACAGACCTGAATGATGAAGTGAACGAGCATGAGTTCGAGCTCATTGAAAAGGAATCTATCATTCACCAAAACACGGGCAATGACCCCATATTGCTGACCGATATATCTGCCGAACAACCTCAGATAGCAGAAGAAGACACGCTGGCCGACATCGTTCAGCATGTAAAGACTGAAAACGAACAAACCGGCGAACATGTCGATTTTGTCATCGAATCTCAGATTAAACAAACAACCAACGATGAGCCAAGTGGTGAGCAACAGGAGCATCTGGGAATCGACACGCTTTATGATCCAGCTAAAGAGCTGAGCCGATATCAGTTTCCGCCCACATCATTACTCATTGACAGAGGAAGTGGCGAAAGCAAAGTGAGCCGCGAAGAACTCGAGAATAACAAAAACAGAATCGTTGAGACCCTCGGCAACTACGACATTAAAATCAGTAAAATTGTCGCCACTATTGGCCCGACAGTCACCATGTACGAGATTGTTCCGGCACCTGGTGTCAGAATCAGCAGAATCAAGAACCTCGAAGATGATATCGCATTGAGCCTTGCGGCTCTCGGAATACGCATCATTGCACCCATCCCGGGAAAAGGAACCATTGGAATCGAAGTGCCAAACATGACCCGGGAAACGGTTTCATTGAGATCTTTGCTTGAAAGCGAGCGATTCACGGCTTCCACAGCCGAACTTCCATTTGCCATGGGTAAAACCATTACAAACGATCCTTTTGTTGCCGATCTTGCTAAATTGCCCCACCTGCTCATTGCCGGAGCTACCGGCCAGGGAAAATCGGTGGGATTAAATGCTATCATTTGCAGTTTACTTTATAAAAAGCATCCAAGTCAGCTTAAATTTGTTTTTGTTGACCCCAAAAAAGTTGAACTGGCACTGTACTCGAAAATCGAGAAGCATTTCCTTGCAAAACTACCTGATGAAGAAGAAGCCATCATCACCGATGTAACCAAGGTCATTTCAACCCTGACCTCACTAACACAGCTGATGGATACTCGATACGACTTGTTGAAAAATGCTGGCTGTAAAAATATCATCGAATATAATCGCAAATTTCTTGACAGGCGACTCAATCCCGAGAATGGACATCACTTTATGCCTTACATCGTTCTGGTCATTGATGAGTTTGCCGATCTGATCATCACCGCCGGCAAGGAAGTGGAGCTTCCGGTGGCTAGAATTGCCCAGCTTGCACGCGCAGTTGGCATTCACTTGATTGTTGCGACTCAAAGACCTTCGGTTGATGTAATTACTGGAAAAATCAAAGCCAACTTCCCTGCTCGTATCGCATTTAAAGTATCATCGAAAGTCGACAGCCGGACTATTCTCGACGGCAATGGAGCAGATCAGCTCATTGGGCAAGGCGATATGCTGTATTCGCATGGATCAACAGTTCTGCGGCTGCAATGCGCCTTTGTCGATACACCCGAAATTGAAGAATTGGTTCAGTTTATTGGTGACCAACAAGGCTACCCCTCGGCTTTTGAGCTTCCGGAGCCTGCAACTGAACAATCGGGCACAGGACGTGACACCGAAATGAAAAACATCGACAAGTTGTTCTCCGATGCGGCAAGAATTGTGGTCTCAACGCAGCAAGGAAGCACGTCTTTGTTACAAACCAGACTAACCATAGGTTTCGCCCGGGCCCGAAGAATTATCGAGCAACTCGAAATGGCAGGTGTTGTTGGTCCTCCGCAGGGAAGCAAGCCTCGCGACGTTTTAATTAAAGATCTTGATGTTTTGGAACAGTTTTTGAAAAATTTGGAGTAACTTTGAACCCCGAAATTTTTCTTTATGAAAAAAATGATTCTCGTTACGGCTCTCTTTGCCATTTTTAATTCACTGATTGGTCAAACCGATACAAAGGCAAAAGCCATCCTTGACGCACTCAGCACCAAGATGAATGCTCTTGAAACAATGAAATTCGAATTCACCTATTCAATGGTGAATACCACCGATGGAATCAATGAATCTAAATCCGGAAGTATTTACCTCAAAGGTGACAAGTACCGGCTTTACATTGATGACCAGCTTGTGATTTGTGACGGAACAACCGTTTGGACTTATTTTAAGGAAGAAAACGAGGTTCAAATCAACAATGTGGATCCAAACAATCAGAACACCCCGAATAAAATGCTTACCAGCTATAACGAAAACTATAAAGCAAAGTTTATTAAGGAGGCGCCCCTTGGCAACATGATCATTCAAACCCTCGACTTAACGCCTGTAACAACACAGTCGTTCTATAAAGTCCGCCTTGAAATTAACAAAGGAGCCAACATGTTGTATCGGTCAACCGTGTATGACAAAAACAACACGACCTATACCTATCTTGTAACCAACTTTGTTGAGAACCCAAAAATATTCGACTCACGATTCACCTTTAATAAAGACGACTATCCCGGTGTTACCGTGAACGACATGCGATAAAGCACCACATTTCAGAAGCCTCCATCCCGGAGGCTTTTTTTATGGCTTTTACAGGGTATTTTCATACCTTTGTGTATATGTGATAAACAACTCTTTTTATGAAAATGTTCAGCCTTGTGTTTTTTGTGACCATTCTATTAAATAACGCAACGTCACAGATTCTTAGCCCTGCCATTGATAGCATTCCTCTCAGAGATGGAAAAAAACTTGCTGCCGATGTGTATTTACCCGATACTACGGGTGGCATTCAATACCCTACCATTTTAGTTCAAACGCCCTACAACCGTATTTGGTACCGCCTTGGGCTCCCAATGATTGGACTTGACCTTGCGGGAAGCCCTTTTGCATTTGTTATTCTTGACTGGCGTTGCTTTTACGGATCAGCCGGAGCCTGCATATCATCTCCTGATCGAGGCGAAGACGGTTTCGATGCCGTTGAATGGATCGCAGCACAACCATGGAGCGATGGTCAGGTAGCCACATGGGGGCCTTCGGCACTAGGTCGAGTTCAATACATGACTGCAAAAGAAAATCCTCCGCATCTGGTATGTGCGGTGCCCATGGTTGCAGGTCCGCAATATAATTATCTTGAATATTTTCCAGGAGGTGCAGCCAGAGATGAATATATCGATCAACTCGATGCGCTAGGATATGGAATGTCACCCATCCTTTATGCAAATCCCTATTATAATCTTCTTTGGTCCATCAGCGAAAGCACGAACTTTTATCCCGACTCCATCCGCATACCCATGCTGATGATTGGAGGATGGTATGATCATAACACCACGGTTATGCTCGATTTCTTCGAAGCAGCCCGGACAAGTTCCGATATCAGTGTACGGGATCAACACAAATTGCTCATGGGACCATGGGTGCATGGCGGTCATGGCTCGGCATACGTTGGGACCGATTCAGCTGGGCAGCTTTCCTATCCTGCCGCAGCAGGGGTCTCCGACTCAATGGCATTCAGATTTCTGAAGTATTACTTACTCAACGACCCCAATGGATGGGACACATTGAGCCCAGTGATCAATTTTCAAACTGGCAGCGACGAATGGCAATATATCAATGAATGGCCATCAGCTATACTCCCTGAAACAAATATCTATCTTAGGTCAGATGGCACATTGAACAATACGCCCTCTTCGGCAAACAGTGACAGCCTTACATTTCAATTTGATCCCCGCGACCCTTCACCAACCGTTGGGGGTCCTACCTTGCGGGCCGACATGGTTCAGGGACCTTACGATCAGGCCCCTGTGGTCGAAAGCCGCAACGACATTCTTGTTTTCACAACAACTGAATTGCCAGGCGATGTAATGGTGCAGGGATATCCCAAAGTGGTTCTGTTTGTGACGTCTGATTGCAAAGACACCGATTTTGCGGTTAGGCTGACTGATGTCTATCCCGATGGTCGCTCAATGCTGTTGGTTGACGGCATCCGCAGGGCAAGATTCAGGAATGGGTTTTCCACAGCCGACACTGCGAGCATGCAAGCCGGAGTCGTTTATGAAGTTGAAGTTGAACTGAATCCCATATCACACACCTTCAAATCAGGACATCACATCCGGATTGACGTCACTTCATCTAATTATCCAAGATTCAATGCCAATATGAACGATGGAGGCCCGATGTATACCGACGGTGATACCACCATTGCAAACAACACGATTCATTGCAGCCTTACGCATCCATCGAGACTCATCCTCCCTACTGACCCATTCATGTTTGTCAGCGAGTTATCAGTGCAGGAGCAACTGATCTCTTTTCCGAATCCTGCAAATCAATCAGTGCAAATTGTTCTGCCTGAAACCATGGCAAATCAACTTTGCGATGTCGTGATAATCAATTCATTGGGAGAAGTCACATCCATGAAATGCCGTAGTGAAGGAGAAACTCTGATTCTCAACATCTCTGGATGGTCACCCGGATCATATGTGATTCAAATTACCAACGGCAATGTGATGGGAAAAGCTGTCATTATGAAACATTAAAATAATCTGCAATTGTTGACCTATTAAAGATAAATACCGCTATTTTTGTATCCTGAAAAGAATATGAAAATCATACAATTCATTGTTGCATCTTTTCTGCTTCATCTGCTGGTCGTTCTGTCCACAGGAAATGCAGTATGGGCATTTCAGACCGGCAAACCAAAACCGGAATTCAATCAAGTCTGTTTCATTCAGCCTCAGAATTCTGAATCTTACATGGCACCAGGTGAAGAAAACACAATTCCGACTGGTGGCTCTGATCATATTACGTTAAAAAAGAAAAAGGCTCATACAGAGCATTTTGTATTTAATATTCATAGAGTATTTTCAAGTCTCAGGTTGATTGAAAGAAAATCAGAGTTTCAATTCAAAGCAGCAATATTCCTAAGAATTTGCAGTCTACTTAATTAGCCAATTCATATTTCATTATCGCTTTATCAAAATCTGGCTAAGGCCTGATTGATTCATTTATTTTAAACTTTTTAGTATGAAAAACAGCTTTATTTTAAAAAGCGGTCTTTTGCTGCTTTTTATTCTCATGTTCTCTGCTGGTTCATTTGCCGGCAACGGAAGTGTTCCCGACATCGGAGGCATCCGTCTCGAATTCATTATTTTTGGTGCAACCCTGGTTGGTGTTGCGCTTTTTCACAAACAAACCATGTGGGTCGCTCTGGCCGGGCTGGCCTTGTTGCTCTCGCTTAAACTGGGATGGGACCCGCAATTTGACCTTTTTGCTCATATCATTGGCCATGGCGAGGAAGAAGGCGAATGGAAAACGTTGTTAAACCTTACGGGTCTTTTGTTTGGATTCGCTATTCTGGCCAGAATTTTCGAAGAAAGCAGACTACCGGAATTGCTACCGAAGTTTTTACCCAACAACTGGACTGGTGGGCTCATGCTTCTGCTCTTAATCATGATCCTTTCATCATTTCTTGACAATATTGCTGCAGCAATTCTTGGAGGCACCATTGCAAGGGTGGTTTTTAAAAACAAACTGCATATTGGTTATCTGGCGGCCATTGTCGCTGCTTCAAATGCTGGCGGAGCAGGCAGTGTGGTTGGCGATACCACTACAACCTTGATGTGGATTGATGGTGTTCATCCACTGCTGGTTACAAAAGCTTTTATTGCTTCAATAGCCGCATTTCTGATTTTCGGTTTCTTCGGCTCGAAACAACAACACAAGCTGCAACCCATATCTTCAGAATCCCCAAAAGGATTAAAAGTTGATTGGATGCGTATATTCATCGTATTCATGTTGCTGGTTTTCACCATCATTACCAACTACATGCTCGATATGCCTGCAGCCGGGGTTTGGGCAGCCATTCTTGTTTCAATAGTGCTGAGACCCGTCCCATGGGGTGAGGTTCCAAAAGCATTTCAGGGAACCATTTTTCTGTTATCGCTGGTGACCATGGCGAGTATGATGCCGGTTGATGAATTGCCCGCCGCATCATGGCAGACTTCGCTATCGCTTGGATTTGTCTCGGCAGTTTTCGATAACATTCCACTCACAAAACTGTGTCTTGTGCAAGGCGGTTATGACTGGGGAATTCTGGCTTATGCAGTCGGCTTTGGCGGCTCGATGATCTGGTTTGGCTCTTCTGCCGGGGTTGCACTCAGCAATCTTTTTCCGGAGGCCAAATCGGTAGGTCGCTATGTGAAAGCCGGATGGCATGTGACAGTAGCTTATGTTGTCGGTTTCTTTATCATGCTGGCCATTGGAGGCTGGCATCCGGTCGATCATAAAGCTGAAAAAGAAAAAATTTACATCGAACACAAAGTAAACCAACATGGAAAACAATAATTCAGGAAAAAGCCCCGGCTGCATGAAAGTCGTGCTGATTTATGGTCTCATTGCGACCGGAATCAGCATACTGGCATATTTTCTCATGACATATCTAGGACTGGTTTAAGCAGCAAGCCGGCATAAGCCGGCTTTTTTTTACACCATTTTCCCGGGGTCAACCCACTCGTCAAATTGTTCTGCTGTCACAAGACCCGTTTCAATGGCAGCTTCGCGCAATGTTTTTCCTTCCTTGTGTGCTTTTTTGGCAATGATGGCTGCATTGTCGTAACCAATATGCGTATTAAGCGACGTTACAAGCATGAGCGAACTTTCCATGTTTTTGTTGATGGCAGCCATGTTTGGCTCAATGCCCACCACACAGTTGTCGGTAAACGAATGACATGCATCGCCAATGAGTCGTGCCGCAAACAGGAAGTTGTAAATCATCACGGGCATGAAAACGTTGAGCTGGAAATGTCCGCCCATGCCACCAACATTGATGGCCGCATCGCAACCAATCACCTGTGCACACACCATGGTCACCGCTTCGGGTTGTGTTGGATTGACTTTTCCGGGCATGATGGAAGAGCCAGGCTCGTTTTCGGGAAGCATGATTTCGCCAATACCGCATCGGGGGCCACTGGCCAACAAACGAATATTGGAAGCAATATGCATCAGGCTTACAGCAACAGTCTTTATGGCACCGCTGGCTTCAACAATGGCATCGTGTGCCGAAAGCGATTCAAATTTGTTTTCAGCTGTGATAAACGGAAGCTGCGTGAGTTCGGCAATTTTGGCAGCCACTTTCACATCGTAGCCTTTAGGAGCGTTGAGTCCAGTTCCAACAGCAGTGCCGCCCAGGGGCAGTTCACTCAAATGAGCTAGAACATTTTTCAAAGCTCGAATACCATGATCGAGTTGCGACACATAGCCCGAAAATTCCTGGCCAAGGGTGAGTGGTGTGGCATCCATTAGGTGGGTGCGTCCGGTTTTCACAATGCTCATCCAGGCATCGCTTTTGGCTTTGAGTGCATCGCGCAGCTTTTCAACAGCCGGAATGGTATGTTTCACCAGCATGGTGTAAGCCGAAATATGCATAGCCGTAGGGAAGGTATCGTTGCTGCTCTGGCTTTTGTTTACATCGTCGTTGGGATGAAGCACCTTTTTTGCATCGCTAAGCAAACCGCCTGAAATCACATGACCGCGATTGGCAATCACTTCGTTCAGGTTCATATTGCTTTGGGTGCCTGAGCCGGTTTGCCACACCACCAGCGGAAACTGATCGGCCAGTTTGTTGTCCGAAATTTCGTCACAAACCGCTGCAATGAGCCTGGTTTTATCTTCAGGTAATTTGCCAAGCTCATGGTTAACCAATGCTGCAGCTTTTTTCAGAACTGCAAATGCATGAATGATTTCAACCGGCATCAATGTTCCACCGATGCGAAAATTGTCTTTCGAACGCTGGGTTTGTGCACCCCAATACACGTTGGCGGGAACTTTCACCTCGCCCATGCTGTCCTTTTCGATTCTGAATTCCATGGTTGTATTGTTTTTGTTAATTGCGTTTATAGTTCTCAGTGTTCAGTTTTCAGTGTTCAGTTAGTTGTGAGTTATTTTCTTGAAACGTTAGATTTTACTTTTACAAACACTGCCAAAAGTTCATCGGCTTCTTTCATTAATGGGCTTGTAATTTCTTCTGCAATTTCTTCACTTTCTGTTAATAATTCTAACCAAAAATATGCTTCGTCACATTCTTCAATTACAATACTCAATTTGTACCGATAATCCCGTTGACTCTTATATCGGCAAGCTGCTCTGAAATTGGCAGCAACCGATGTTGAACATCTTATCAATTGCTTCGACATAATTCGAAAAGCATCTGAATTGTTTTTAACCTTTAAAATTTTCAAAACTGATAAAGCAAAAAGCTTTGTTCTGGTTCGGTATTTCTCATTGAAACTTTCCATTGTTATATTTGTTAGTTAAAAATCTTTCTACTCACTGAATACTCAAAACTCACCACTCACTACTCTCAACTTACTACTCACTACTCACAACTCACAACTGGCTACTCAAAACTGGCTACTCAAAACTGGCTACTCACAACTGGCTACTCACAACTGGCTACTCAAAACTGGCTACTCACAACTGGCTACTCAAAACTGGCTACTCAAAAAAGCTTCTACAAATATCTTCGTTTTCGCCAATCACAGCTTTATTTCCTTTCACTACAATGGGTCGTTTTATAAGCTTAGGGTTCTCCGAAATTATCTGCAGCCACTCCTCGTCCGAAAAGTTTTTGCCTTTAAGCTGTTTCTTGTAAATATCTTCTTGTGTTCTTACCAGATCGGTAATTTTCAGGTTGAGTTGCTGAGCAAGTTTTTTTAGTACAGCGGGCGAAATGCCATTGCCAATGTAATCAACAATTTCGATGTCGGAAGTGTAATTTTTCACCCATTCGAGACCTGCCCGGCTTTTGCGGCAACGTGGATTATGATAGATGATGATTTTCATGGTTGAAAAGGTGATGTAAACATTATACATTCATCAAAGGGGTGAAATTAGTAAAAAAATCAAATACTATTTCCTCGATCAAATCATAAATTGCTAAAACCATACAACATGTTTGCTAAAATTGCTGATTAATGGCCTGTTTTTCGCAAAAGTCGCATACTTTTACAAAAAAAACATCACCATGAAAACCTTATTGCTCATTTCATTGACACTGATGCTGAATAGTCTAAAGATGTCAGCTCAAAACGGGTTAGAATTTAATTCTACACCAAAAAAGTTTTATTTCCACACTGAAACGGTATGGGGGATTGAATGGAGCAGCGACGGTAAAGAGCTTTACAGTTGTGGTGGCGCACGGCAAGCTGCAGTATTAAATGCTGAAAATGGAGAATTACTCCGCAGCACTCCTTCCCTGCCATTTGAAAATTATCCTAAAGGAATAACCATAAATAAAGCCAATACGATTTTTTCATATTATATATTCAATGCATATGAGAAGGATGTTGTTAAAATTCATCATGCACAAACCATGAAAGAAACCGGTTCAATCAATCAATTTGATGATGTGATGTCTATTGCGATGTCGCCGGTTGAGGACGTTCTGTATATTGCGGCTGATGACGGTGTTTACGCATATTCGTCATTAGATGGAACCTTTAAAAAGCAAGTGATAAAAGCATCAGTAAGAGCCATGAACATCAGCGCCGACGGCAAATTAATGGCCATCGCTACAACCAATGATGCTATTGAAATTTACAACCTTAAAACCATGCAACTGATGCATAAAATGCTTCAAAATAAAAATGTTAATACGTTGGAATTCAGCCCCGATGGAAAAACACTGGCTGCCGGGTATTTTGAAAACAATGCTAAATTATGGGATGTAAGCAATGGCAAGTTGTTATACACGCTAACGGGAATTAATGGATCGGTGAATACAGTTGCATTTAGCCCCGACAGTCGTCATGTTGCCATTGGCGGAATGGATTATCAGCGCGCTTTCATTGTGTTCAACACAGGCACAGGTGCTACTGAACAGATCATGAATATGGAAGGTAACGACGTCATGGAGTTGTCTTTCTCCCCTGACGGAAAAAATCTTGCTGTTGCTTACAGAACATATGGAGATGTTTTCAAAGTTGCAACCATCAAGATTTTCTCAGTAAAAAACTAAGCGAAAAGAGCGGACAATTTTAAGTTCAGCACCAAGCAAAAACAGCAATGAGTCGAAAGAATGTACTGATTGCTGTTTTCTTTTTGCATTACATTGAACATGCTTTTATACCGACAAGATTTATTTTCTAGTCCAAATAATTCTGTCGGTATGTAAAATAAAATACATCATATTCTTTCGGTCTATCATGTATTTCACAATGTTATTACGTTTATAATCATGTGTATCTGAAGCAAAAAAGGAAGCGCAAAATGCATTTTTTACGCTTCCTGCTCATAAGAAAAGAATTCATTTATACGCCAATCAGCAGTCTCAATCCCGGATAGACGCCTTTGAATTTTCCCGGAAAATAAATCTGCGGAGAGAAGTACCAAAAATCGCCCTTGAAGCCAAAGCCTAGCCTGAAAGTATTCTTCTCAAACACATCGCCCTGGCGAAAAACGAGGTAACCCATATCGATGCCGGCCATGGTTTTGATGCGCGATAAAAATCCTTCTTCAAGCCCACTCAGATTAATGAAGCTGTTAATGGACCTGGTGCCGTTGTCGGCAAAGGAGAAATTCCAGTCATAGCTAAGATAGTAGCCGATGTCGTAGCCACCACTGTCCCAAATGTATCCGAATTTCACTTCGGCGGATAAAACCGGATTTGTCCTTGTTGAAGAAAATCCCGTTGCAGCAAAAACCTCAATTGATTGCTCTTCTTTCTTTACCCATGTAATTTTTGGAACACGGTCTGATGGAAAAGTTTCACGTTTGTTCTTTTCGCTAAAATTAGTTGCCCATGCTTTTGTTATTGTCTTCCATTCCTTGATGGTTTTTAAAGCAACAATTTCATTGATTACATTTTGTAAATCAGGATTTAATAAAACTGAGTCATCGTGATATTTGATTTTGATATTCATACACGGAGATTGAATTATCAACTCATTTAGAAATGGGTATTTCCTGACTTTATCACCATTCATGCTGCTGAAATAGATCAGTGTTGAGTCCATCTCTTCTTTTAGCAAATAACAATATTCAGGAGAATAAATATATTTAGTTCTCGGGAAATCAGGGAACTGATCTTTTCTGGATGCAAAATACTGTTGAAAATCAAATACTAATTTATTCAGCTGCAAAGAAGTATCGGTCAGATATTTCAAATCCCATGCGGCAATTTCAATTTGCAAAGAAGATCCATAAATAAATAATGAGTCAGTAAAATATTTTTCACCAGGATGAGGCAGGTTCTTCCACTTTCCAATATCAATAACTCTATTCGTATCACTCGTCTGAGCCTGCACTGCAGCGGCAAAGAACAGCAAACATAATCCAAGCAATATTTTTTTCATGACAATTTGTTTTAATTGAACAAAGGTGAGTTTATGTTATTGCGCGCTGATAACCGGAAAACGGATCGGGAATTTCCGATCGCTACGACTGACTTCGGCACTGGTCTTATTGGCCGGGAATGCCGGTTTGGACCGCCACCACAAAATGCCCCGGACTTTTTGCTCTTTGGGCATTTCTTCAAAAAGAAAATCGCTGTTAGCATTTTGTATGGCCAGGGTTGGATATGCATCTTCCTCATGCTCTTTTATCATGATCGTGTCGTGTATGGTAAGATAAGTGGTCTGAAAAACAGGCACAACGATTGTGTCGTGAACCGGCGTCATTGTCGAGAACGTTTCACGAAAAAACATCAGTGTATCCCTGATAACGCGATCTGCGTAATTTGCAGGTACAATTGCCGCAATGCTTGTATTTTTATTGATTCGTTCTGCTGACAGCCATGAAGCTTTTGGCCTTGGATTGTAGAATACAAAAAATGCAATGACCAAAGTAGCTGCCACCGCCAAAGACATCCGAACCATCAGGCCTTTAGCACTGTACTTACGACCAATGTCGGTTTTTCCCCAGATGGCTTCCCTGGCCGATTCAGCATTAGCATCGCTGTCTTCGGCCATTTCGTGCAAAGCATTCACCATCATTGAATCTATATCAGACGGTTTCATAATGAACCTGATTAGTAATACGTTGAATAACAAACTGACGTGCCTTGAAAAGCTGTGTACGCGAAGTGTTTTCGCTGATCGACAACATGACTGCAATTTCGCGATGCGAATACCCTTCAATGGCAAAAAGGTTAAAAACGGTGCGGTATCCTGCCGGCATGGTCTCAATAATGCTTTTGATGTGTTCGTGATCAGGCAGGTGTTGATCAGACATTATATCAAACCCCGGCTCATGCAACAACATTTCTTCGTCGAAGATCAACAGTTTCCTGCGTCGCAAATAGCGCAAGGACTCATTGATGACAAGGGTGTTCATCCAACGTCGCAGGCTGCCACAACCCTGCCATTCAAAACGACCGATTCCACGAAATATTCTGATGTACGTTTCGGCAAGCACATCTTCAGCATCGTGATGATTTCCAAGATAGCGAACGGCAAGTCTGAACAACGGCTTGTAGGTTGCGTCAAACAGCTCACGCTGAGCTTGTCGGCTGTTATTTCTGCAACGCTGTATGAGTTGTTCTTCGTTCACCGGATTTCCTTTTCAACTGCAATAACCTGTTTGCACCCGGTGATGTTGCCTGGTGACAAAATTATTTTTTTGCAATGTGGTTTCTTCTCACCCTCATGTTGATCAACTCAACAATCAGCGAGAAAAACACGGCGAAATAAATATAGCCTTTGGGCACTTCGATGTGGACTCCTTCGAGCATCAGCATGAAACCAATCAGAATGAGAAATGAAAGAGCAAGCACTTCGAGGGTTGGATTCTTTGAAATGAAGCGGCTGATAGAGCCGGCAAAAGCCAGCATGACAAACATGGACAACACAACAGCCAGAATCATGATAAGAAGCTCATTTGACAAGCCTATCGCCGTGAGTATTGAATCGAAGGAAAATACGATATTCAGCAGGGTGATTTGCACAACCACATTAAACAAACTGCCTCCCCTTTTTTTGCCTTCGTGTCCTTCGCCTTTTTCCATGCGGGCATGTATTTCGGATGTGCTTTTTGCAACCAGAAACAATCCCCCGCCCGCCAGGATGATTTCGCGGAAACTAAAACCCATGTCCTGGATGTAGAAAACCGGTTCGGTGAGTCGCTGAATCATCCATGCAAGGGCAACCAACAAGCCAACACGGAATACCATGGCTATCACAAGGCCAATACGCTGCGCAGGTCGTTGTTTTTCAGCCGGCAAGGCATTGCTTACAATTGAAATAAACAAAATATTGTCCACACCAAGCACAATCTCAAGCAGGGTGAGCGTCAGCAGCGATATCCAGGCTTCGGCAGTCAGAAAGATTTCCATACAGGCAATTTGTGCAAAATTACAATTTCCCGAAAGTTGCATGACAGGCGTTGAAAAATATTTGCACCTGTAATCAATATTCTTTATTTTTGGAGAAATCTTATGGTATGAAAAAAGCCATGTTTTTCCTGCTGTTTTCTCAGTCAGTTTTAGCAACGGCTCAATTGCTTGGTCCTGAACCTTTCAACAGCGATTTTCTGGTTCATGGTACAACGGCTGCAACAACCGTGTGGTTTGCGCCAAATTATAACACCCCGATCGATTATGTAGCCACTGGTGGCTGCACCGGAGGACGCATTGGATATTCAGGATCTTGGAACAATTACTGGGGAAATTTTGTGAGGCTGCCTCAGATTAATGCTACAGGGCTCGACAGCATCAAACTGACTTTTGACATTTCGCATTCATGGTTCTCATCACAACCCAACGACTGGATTCGATTTTACATTTGGGCCGACGGGGCATACAAACAAGTGGTTTCGGCTGTCAGAATTAATGGCGTAAATGTTTTATACGACTTTGGGGTTAACGGCAAAGGTTTTAAATTCACCGAATCACGCAGTTGTGCTGCCACCGAGGTGGTTTTCAATTTAAGCACGATCACCGACAAGTCATCCATTCTGTTGTATCTTGAACCCAACTGTGCATACAACAACAGCAATACCTATTTTGTTTATTTCGACAATATTGCTGTTTCGAATGCTACCACAACACCTTTCTCTGTCACCTGCCATGCCGACACCTCCATGTGCATCGACAATCCGGCATGGACACTAAGTGGTTGCGCTCCTGCCGGAGGTATCTACAGCGGTAATGGGGTTTCGGGTGGTGTTTTCAGCCCTTCCGCTGCCGGAGCAGGCACACATAGCATTAAGTACAAAGCAAGCGACGGAATCAATACAGACAGCTGCTATTTCAACATCACGGTAAACCCATTGCCCATGTTGAACATTACGATTTCACCCAATGACACTCTGTGTGCCGGAATACCGTTGACGCTGACAGCAAGTGGCGCTCAGTCCATTCAATGGAGCAACGGGGTGCTGAACGGAATTGCATTTTTACCATCTACCCAGCCTTACATTGTGATTGGTACTGATGCAAACGGCTGCACATGCGATTCATCAATTGACATTGTGGTGAACTCTCTTCCAGTGGTCACCCTGAATCTTCCTTATGACTCTGTTTGCGGCAATTCGATGCCGGATTTCCCAACGTATCCTCTCTCAGGAGGTTTACCACAAGGAGGTGTTTACAGTGGCGACAATGTTAGCGGGTCAGATTTAATCGGCGATATTGTCATGGGAAATCATTACAGTGTAGTTAATTATTATTTCACAAACAACGAAGGCTGTTCTGCCACAGCAACCGACTCTGTCTATCTATGGTATTGTGAAACAGGCATTCTGCAACAAACGAAAAATCCCATTTCGGTTTATCCGAATCCGGCAATGAATACGCTTTTTGTTCTTCACAATGGAAAAGTTGAATCTTTTGAGATAATAAGTATTGACGGAAAACCAGTTTACTCTTCGAAAACAGCCATTGGAGAGATGAAAACCAAAGTTGATGTTTCCCACCTGGAAAAAGGAACCTATTTCCTGCGCTGGCGTGGAGCTGATGCATCCGGCGTGATATCTTTCATGAAGGAATAAACCCCATTCTTTCCTGTTTTTTATACCTTTGTGTCTTCATTCGAAGGCTGAATTGAAGACATTTCTCATTCATATCAAAGGTCTTGTGCAGGGTGTCGGTTTCCGGCCCTTCGTTTTTCGTATTGCATCGGAGTTTGGCCTAAATGGTGAGGTTGAAAATCGCAACGATGGCGTTTTTATCAAAATCAATTGCGATGAAAACACATTGAATGATTTTGTCATTGCTCTCCGCAATACCGCTCCCCCGGCGTCCTCCATTGAATCAATCGAGACAAATCAAACTGATTTTATTCATTTTTCGGATTTTCAGATTGTAAAAAGCAACTCGGTTTCGAATCGTGTAACTGAGGTCAGTCCTGATATTGCGGTGTGTGACGATTGTCTGCGCGACATGAAAACGCAACCCAACCGCATCGACTATCCTTTCATCAACTGCACCAATTGCGGGCCGCGCTTTACGATCATCAAAGACCTTCCGTACGATCGCGAGAAGACGACGATGCGCCAATTCATCATGTGCGACGACTGCCGCAAAGAATACACCGATGTGCGCGACCGCCGATTCCATGCGCAGCCGGTGGCCTGCTCGGTATGCGGACCTGAGTACACCCTGCATTTCAATGGTAATTCGATCGCAGGAATTGAAGCCATTCTTCAACAACTCGGCGAACTGTTTCACCATGGAAAAATTGTTGCCATCAAAGGCATCGGCGGTTTCTTTCTGGCCTGCGATGCGCTGAATGAAGAAGCAGTGCAGCGTTTGCGGAAACTCAAAAACAGAGAAGGAAAACCTTTTGCCGTCATGTTTGCGTCGCTGCCAAAACTGAAGGAATATGCACACGTTGATGCTGTAGAAGAAAAGTCGTTGACCTCGCTTAAGCGCCCGATTGTACTGCTGAACAGCAAAAAGAAACTGGCGCCATCTGTATGTGTTGGGTTCGGAACCGTTGGAGCCATGCTGCCTTACATGCCACTGCATTATTTATTGTTTGAAAAAACAAACCTCGAAGTCATTGTACTCACCAGTGGCAATATCTCCGAAGAGCCGATCATTACTGATAATGACGATGCACTGAGTATTCTCACAAGAGTAGCAGATGCTGTTGTTACATATAACCGCGATATTTACAACCGCGCCGATGATTCGGTGGTAACTGTTGTCAATGAAAAGGAGCGTGTAAGCCGCCGCTCGCGCGGATATGCGCCGGCCCCTGTCAATCTGAAACTCAATGTCGATGGCATTCTGGCCACCGGAGCCGAACTGGTGAATTGCTTTGCCATCGGCAAACACGATCAGGCCATTCTGAGCCAGCATATCGGCGATCTGAAAAATATGGAGACCTACGCCTTTTATAGCGAAAGTCTTGAACGATACAAAAAACTTTTCCGCTTCGAACCACAGGTGGTTGTAAGCGATCTGCATCCCGACTACTTGTCGACACGTTATGCTGCAGAAAGTGGTTTGCCACATGTAAAAGTGCAGCATCATCATGCGCACATCGCGTCATGCATGGCCGAACATGGCCTCGACGAAACCGTGATTGGTATTGCTTTTGACGGCACCGGTCTTGGCGACGACGGCAACATCTGGGGCAGTGAATTTCTGATCTGTGATCTGAAATATTATAAACGCTTCAGTCATTTCGAATACATTCCGCTGCCCGGTGGTGACAAAGTAACGGATGAGCCCTGGCGCGTGGCCGTTTCGTATCTGCACAAATATGAAGGAATGGATTTTTTGAACAGGAATCTTCCGTTCCTGAAAGATGTGAACGCCGCATCGGTAGCCATGATCTGTCAGGCAATGGATAAGAAAATCAATGCGCCACTGAGTTCGGGATCAGGCCGGTTGTTTGACGCAGTCTCGGCTTTGATCAATCTGTGTCCGGTGAGTAAATTCCACGCCGAAGCACCCATGCGCCTCGAATCGGTGATTGATAAAAGTATTGACGATGCCTATCCGTTTGAAATCGATGGAGCAACATGCTTTGAACCGACATTCAGAGCCATTCTTCGGGATTTGGAAAAGCAAACAGGTATTCCGGTCATTGCTGCAAAATTCCACAACATGCTGATTGCTGCGATTACTGAAACAGCCAGCCGTATGAAAAAAGAATGCGGCTCCAGCAAAGTTGTTTTGTCCGGCGGGACATTTCAGAACAAGTATCTGCTCGAAAAAATGGAAAATTTGCTTCGGAAAAAAGGCTTCGAAGTGTTTTCGCATCAAAAAATCCCAACAAACGATGGCGGCATTGCATTGGGGCAAATGGTGATTGCAGCTGCGAGGAATTCAATGTAAAACAAAAACCCCATGACAGCAAAAATTTTCTCTGTTAAAGGCATGTTTCAGTTCTTTGTTTTTTGGACGATTATCAATACAATCATAAATACAATCTCTCTCTACCATTCAATGCATCTGAATGACAATTCATTTCCTTTTGCATATTATTTCCCTAGTTTCATCTCATATCTAGCTTTTCAATCGTTTTGGTTTGGACTGATTTTTCTCCTATCAATTTACATTTTTCGAAAAAAAT
>CAZLHV010000021.1:0-766 GCA_964559205.1 uncultured Bacteroidaceae bacterium | reverse complement strand
TTCCTTGTAACATATGCATATTCAATCATTCAGTTTGTTGCATTGCACTTGGTTTTCTTCAATTGCTTGACAACCGAAGAGGGTTCTTTAAGCTTCATAACTGACATCACTGGGAATTCATTGAAGTATATTAACTACAGTGGAACAGAAATCACAAATATTATTACGCATTTTTTTCCGATAAAGGGATTGTTTGACGGTGGAATATATTGGCCTAACAATCTTGAAAGGTTTTACCTTCTGCTCATCCTTGTTCCAATACTTTATAATTTCTTTCTTACATGGATAACCTGTCGTGTTGTAAGAATGCTTTGTAAACGCAACTCTAATGATGTATAGATTCTCTTTTTCGTTATTCTTCGTAAATTTGCATCCTCATTATCAATACCAACAGTATGTGTTTAAGCATTCCCGCAAAAGTGATATCCATCAATGACGGCATGGCCATTGTGTCGGTTGGTGGAACCGAATACGAAGCTTCGCTTCAATTGCTCGACGATGTAAAAGTTGACGATTATATTCTCTTGCATACCGGTTTTGCCATTCAGAAAATCAGCGAAGAAGAAGCAATTGAAACCCTCAAGGTTTTTGAGGAATTCGATGATCTCAACGAACAGATCAAACCCGAGCTGGATATCTGATTTCACTGTCTTTGATGACTCTGCCTGTTGTGAACAATGAGATTGTTATATATCAACCTGATGAAAAGTCATCCCGGCTTGAGGTGAGACTTGAGAATGAGACTGTATGGCTCACACAGGCTCAG
>CAZLHV010000020.1:0-26579 GCA_964559205.1 uncultured Bacteroidaceae bacterium | reverse complement strand
TTTGAAGATAGAACGCATGTATGTAACACATACAACCATTGAATATTTCGTGAAATAACATAATTTAACAAATAAAATGTTTTTTAAGTCGCTTCTTGATTTATCTTTGCATTGAATCAGTCTAAATAAAAACAAATGAAGTTATTTTTCTTCTTTCCGATATTTTTTGTCAGCATGTTTGCCTTTTCGCAACAATTGCTCACAACTCAGGGGAATGCAGTTTTTGTGCCTGCCAGCGACAGCACCCCTGCTCTTGCCCAGCTCACCGCACCTGTGCAATATGCCTATGGAGCGGTTTACCTTGGCAGTCAGCAGAATCTAAACCAGGCCATTGTTTATGAGTTTGATATCCTACTTGGGCAGAACGATGGAGGAGCCGATGGAATGGTTTTCTTTCTCCACAACGATACACGGGGACAGCTTGCGCATGGTGATGTGGGGATGGGTTTGGGTTATGCCAGCTCTCCAAACACTCAGGATCACATGAACGGATTTTCGTCTTTTGTTTCCAACTCAATTGCAGTGGAATTCGATACTTATCAGAACTCGAACAAAAGCGATCCTTCAGAGGATCATGTCGCCTTTGTGTCAAACGGCAACAACAAGCATTCAGATTATCCTGCTTCTTACACAAAGAAAATTCCGAATGTGGAAGATGGACAGTTTCATCGTTTTCGTTTTGAGTGGAATCCAGCAATGAACAGAGTGAAGGTGTATCTCGACAATATGCTGCGACTTGATATTAGCACGGACATCCGGACATTGATTGGCGGATCGGTTGCATATATTGGTTTTTCGGCAACAACTGGTGCACTCGTAAACACCCAATCGGTGAGAGATGTTTCTTCTCCAATGCCTGTGGAGTTATCAGGTTTTTATGGCCAATACCATGCTGAATCGCAAAGTGCCGAGCTGCGTTGGTCCACATTGAGTGAAACCAACAATAGTCATTTTGTCATTGAACGGTCAGGCGACGGTTTTGTTTACGAGACAATTGGCTTGGTTTCAGGATCTGGCAACAGCAACGCTCCTGTAGATTACAGTTTTCTGGACAGGAATTTCAGTGGAGATGTGGTTTACTACAGACTCACACAGGTTGATTTTGATGGAAAAAGCGAATCTTTCCCGGTGCTTGCCGTTACGCGCCAGAGCAATCCCGATGCTTTTGAAGTGATAAGTGCATTTGCATCTGAAGGCCGCCTTCAGATTAGCATGAAACATGAGCAGGATGCTGAATATAGTGTCGCTGTATTTGCCACAGATGGACGCAAGTTGATGCTGGAGCGCGAGTTTTTATCAGCAGGACGGGTAAGCCTTGATTATTCACTTTCGGAGATTGAACAGGGACAAATGTTTCTCGTTCAACTCACCCGTTCAGGTGCTGCTAGCCGCACAATAAAACTGCTCATGCAATAATGCATTGGTTAACCCTTTTTCCCGGGTTTGTTGAGGCGAGCTCATGATCCGGGTAAAATCAGGTTGCCTGCTGATCATCAGCTTTCCGAGCTTCTCTTAAAGCCAACAGGTCCGCTTGTGCCTGACGAAGGAAGTACCATATCGCTAAAGTCTTCTTTGGTGATGGTGGCAATCATTTGCGGTGTTCGTAGGCCACTGTCGACTGAAGCCAGCCGCAAATTCTGCCGGCGAATAACTGTAGCTGTAATTTTTCTTATTTCGCGGGCATTGCCAAAATACTCGTCCCGGTTTTTCAGCATGCTTTGAATGGCATTTCTGAAAAAGTTCTCGGCATCCGTATCCATGAGCAGTCCTTCTGCGGCGAACATGCCTCTGGCGATGTCGAACAATTCGGTTTCGTTATAATCCGGAAAATTCATTACGCGGTCGAATCGTGATTTTAGCCCTGGATTCATGAGCAGAAACTTGTTCATTGGTCCGGGATATCCTGCAGCAATGATCGCAAACTGACCGCGGTGATCCTCCATTTCTTTGAGAATTACCTCAACGGCCTCCTTGCCAAAATCGTTGCCACTGGTATTGTCGGTAAGGGCATATGCCTCATCGATAAAGAGCACTCCTCCCATGGCCCGGTCAATCACTTCCTGTGTTTTGATCGCGGTTTGACCCACATAACCTGCCACAAGCTCAGAGCGGTCTACTTCGACCACATGACCTCGTTCGAGCATTCCAAGGGCCTTGTAAATCTGGCCAATGATCCTGGCCACCGTGGTTTTTCCGGTACCTGGGTTCCCCGTAAAAACGGTATGCATCGAGAATTTGTTGAGCACGTCTTTGCCCAGATCGTTGTAGTAGCGCACCAGTTTCACAAGCTCGCCCATGTCGGTTTTCACCGTTTGAAGTCCTGTGAGTTTGTTCAGATCGCCCAGCGCAATCGACAAAAGCCCTTCGTCGATACTCAGCCTTAGCTTTTTCTTTTCTTCATGAACTTTCATTTCACGAACATCGGTAAGGCTAATGGTTGACAGGACTTCATCGCCAAGATCCCTGACGTTTGGCATATTCATCAGTCGACGCGCCATGTTCATTTTTGCCTCATCGACCAGCGAGATAGCCAGTCGCGCATTGCCAAAGGTCCGGTCTCTGTTTCTGTATTCGGAAACAATCACATCGGTTAGGGCCAAATCAGCTTCGGCAGAAAGAATTAGCTTCTTTTTCTGGGCATAATGCCTCATGATCTGCATCAGCTCATCGGGCAGGTAATCATCGAAATGGAATGAATAGTTGATGCGACTTTTCAGTCCCGGGTTTGAGAAGAGGAAATCGTGCATTTCCTGAGGATATCCTGCAAACATGATTGCGATATCTCCTTTACCGTCTGACATCTCTTTGATCAGCACTTCGATTACCTCATGCCCAAAATCTTTTTCGTCGTCTTTTCGGAATAAGGCATAAGCTTCGTCGATAAACAGGATTCCACCGCGGGCTTCTGCCACTTTTTTCTTCACTTTTGGGGCGGTCTGCCCAATATATTCTGCCACCAGCTCAGCTCTGCCCACTTCAATCACCTGGCCTTTCGAGAGCAAACCCATGGCCTTGTAGATGCGTCCAAGCATATTAACCACGGTGGTTTTTCCAGTTCCGGGATTGCCGGTAAAAATGCTGTGAAGGCTTACTTTTTCAGATTCCTGAAAACCCTTTTCCTGTCTCAGGCGGATAAAATCAATATAGCTGATGTGTTCGCGAATTTGCTTCTTCACCGAAGTGAGACCAATCAGTGCATCGAGTTCGGTCAGCACTTCTTCCACGTTTTCGGTTTTCGAAGATCCTGTGGCTTCGTGTTTACCACCGGTGATGGTTCCTGGTGCATATACTTCCACCTCGCCTTCTTCGTGAGATTCACCAAAGCGAAGCGGAACAGTAGCAATCAGATTGTCCATGAACACAATTTCAACATAGTATAGCTCTCGTTTGTAGGTGTCGCCTGCATTGCGGTTTCCCCAACCCGATGCAAAACTGAGCGATTTTCCGCTTTTCCCTTCCACATAGTTGAGCATGGATGTTGAACCTTTCAGCTGTCGAGCAGCATCGAAAAAATTCAGAAATATTTCGCAATACCATGGCTCATCTGTTAGGGTTTCGATGTTTACTTCCACCCAGGCATAGCGGGTATCAACTTTGGAAAATGATTTCAGATAGACCCGATCGCTTTCTTCGACATATTCCCAGCCACCTTCAAATACTTTGATGCCCTGCAGGTTGAAGTATGGATTTGAACCCGCGCTAACCAAGCCGGCACTTTCGACATAGAACTCGGTTGTTCCAATGAGGGTTCCGTCGAGCCATGCCTCCCAGTAATAATCGCCTCTTTTCCAGAAAGAACCTGCTTCGTCGGCTCCCCATCCCTGACGGACAAATATTTCGTTTCTCTCTTTACTTACTTCAGTTTTTTCTTCAATGGAACAAATTTCCTTTGGGTCGTTTTTGCCGTTTTTCAGGAAACATTTCAATACGACGTTTGCAGTCCAGTCCTCTTCATCAAACAGTTTGTTATAGAAGCACAATTCTGCATACAAATAGGTTGTTTCAAGATTCTCGAACACTTTTCTGTATTTTTTGCCTTCGGCAAGCCATTCGGTGCTGGCATAGACTTTAAGGGACTTGAATTTGTATGGATCCCCGATCGATTTCAATTTTCCCATGGATGAAGTTTGTTAAGTAATACTTTTTTTGTCGCTGAATCGTCGGCCGATTCTAGTTGCATCAAAGGTCCCTGATACAAAAGCTTTCCACCTCGGTCACCACCACCAGGACCAAGATCGATCAGGTAATCAGCACACTTTACCAGCTCCATGTTGTGCTCAACAACGATCACGGTATGTCCTGCTTCGGTAAGTTTGCGGATGGATTGATGAAAATAGCGGATGTCATGATAATGAAGCCCGGTGGTGGGTTCATCGAATATAAACAAAACAGCCTCGCCAGGCATGGCTTTCGACAGAAACGAAGCCAGTTTGATACGTTGTGCCTCACCTCCTGACAGCGAGCTGCTCGACTGTCCGAGCTGCAAATACCCTAGTCCAACGTCGGCAAGTGGTTTTAGCTTATCGTTGATGCGTCTGCAAAGTGGTCCTTGTTTCCCGTTTATTCCCGATTCAAAAAAACTCAGGGCCTCGTCGACGGTCATAGCCAGAATATCTGTGATGTTTTTTTCCTGAAAAACAATGTCAAGCACGTCGCTTTTGTAGCGTTTTCCGCCACATTCTTCACAAACCAGGTGTACATCGGCCATGAACTGCATTTCGACGGTAATGTTTCCTTCGCCTTCACATACTTCGCAACGCCCTCCGGCGACATTGAACGAAAAAAAGCCGGGCTTATATCCTCTTTGTCTTGATAAAGGGAGAGAACTGTAAAGATCCCTGATCTCATCAAATGCTTTGAGATAGGTGGCTGGATTTGATCTGGAGGAACGACCAATAGGATTTTGATCAACCATTTCAACCCCAGTGAGTAAATGCAGGTCTCCGTCGAGCGACTGGAATTTCCCCTGAGACTCGGAAACCGTCCCGAAATGTTTCTGCATTGCAGGATATAATACCTGCCGGACCAGCGATGATTTGCCACTTCCGCTGACACCGGTCACTGCTGTAATCGCGTTGAGGGGAAACCTGACATCAATCGATTTCAGATTGTTTTGAGTCACTCCTTTAAGGCATATGAACGACCGGTTTTTCAAAATGGAATTCCGGAATTCCAACTGTTCGACTCCATTGAAGAATTTTGCGGTGTGACTTTCTCCGTGCTTGAGAAGCTGATCAAAACTGCCCTGAAATACCACCTGTCCGCCTTGTCGTCCGGCACCGGGTCCCATGTCGATGATGTAGTCGGATTCACGGATAATATCTTCGTCGTGCTCAACCACAATAACTGTATTGCCTAAATTCCGAAGGTTCTTTAATACCGAAATCAGCTTGCCGGTATCAACGGGATGCAAACCAATGCTTGGTTCATCAAGAATATACATGCTTCCGGTTAGGCTGCTCCCAAGAGCCCGTGCAAGATTGATCCGTTGAGTCTCCCCACCCGAAAGAGAGTTTGAAAGCCGATTGAGGGTGAGGTATCCTAGACCGGTGTCCATCAGAAATCCAAGCCTTGAAGTTATTTCGTGCATGATATGATGCGACACTTTTTGCTGAAATTCATTCAATTCAAGATGAAGAAACAAGTGGTGCAAATCACTAACGGGCATTAGCACCATATCTGTGATAGAATAGCCATTGACTTTGACATACGAAGCATCTTTTCGGAGTCTTGTTCCTCGGCAATCCGGACAAATGGTTTTTCCCTTATAGCGCGATAACATGACACGGTATTGAATCTTGTATGTGTTTTCGTTCAACATGCTGAAAAACTCATTGAGCCCGTGAAAGCGATCATTCCCAGTCCATAACAACTGTTGTTGGTCTTCAGTTAATTCGCCAAATGGCTTGTGAATCGGAAAATCAAATTCCCACGCTACATCCAGAAAGTCCTTGAGCCACTCACCCATTTTTTCGCCTTTCCAGGGCGCTACCGCTCCTTCATAAACCGAAAGTGAATGATCGGGAATGACGAGCGAAGGATCAATCCCAATCACGGAACCAAAGCCTTCGCAGGTAGGACAGGCTCCATATGGATTGTTGAATGAAAAAAGGTTAATTCCGGGCTCCTCAAATAGAAACCCGTCTTCCTCAAATCGCTTTGAAAACTGCTCTGTTGACTGATCTGTCTCGGAAAACACAGCACACAAACCATCGCCTTCCTGGAAGGCGGTTTCGATACTTGCTGCCAGCCGTTGTGACATTTCTTCGCTGTCGGCACTCACCACTGCGCGGTCAACCATCAGGTAAACCTGATCCGTTTTCTTTTTCCTGAATTTTCCTTGATGTATTGCCTCGAGCATCTCCTCGATGGTCATCATTTGCCTGTTGACTAACAAGCGGGAAAACCCCTGCTGCAAACAAAGTTCAAGCGCCTCCGAAAGATCCCGGTCTTTTCTGACCGGAAACGGTGTGACCAGATAGATGCGGCTTCCTTCTCCAAGTGCTTGGATGTATTGCAGTACATCTTTCACCTGATGCCTTCTTACCTCCTTGCCACTCACAGGTGAATATGTTTGTCCTACCCTCGCAAAGAGCAACTTCAGGTAATCATAAATTTCAGTAACCGTTCCAACTGTTGATCGCGGATTTCGTGTGGATGTTTTTTGTTCAATCGCAATGGCTGGTGCTATGCCCTCGATCACGTCAACATCGGGTTTCAACATCCGGCCCAGAAACTGACGTGCATAGGCACTCAGACTCTCCACGTAACGGCGCTGACCTTCGGCAAATAAAGTGTCGAAAGCAAGGGAACTTTTTCCTGACCCGGAAAGTCCCGTTATGCATGTAAGCTTCCCTGCAGGAATTTCAACTGAGACATCCTGCAGATTGTTAACCCGTGCGCCTTTTATAATGATTGAATGTGGTTTTTTCATCGAAGGGCAAAGATAAGAAATGTAGCTTCATCACAAACAAAAACAAGGATAAGCAATTCAGCGTGTGCTCATCATGCCTTTGATCGACCAGGCTCATCAAAACCTTATCACCTGCGCTATTATTGTCAGTGATGAGGTTTCAGAATCAGGAGTAAGAAAAACAATTGTCCATGAGGAAATTCGAGCATCTCAGCGAGGTATTACTTTTTACGAACATTTTTTCTACCTTTGCCACGTTATTTTGAAAAAATCTAAATTAACGGAAAAATGGAACAGAAAAGAGTCATGGAGGCTTTGGGCACAGTCATCGAACCAGATCTAAAAAAAGATTTGGTAAGCCTTGGCATGATTGAAGGACTGGAAATCAGCGACACAAAAATTGTTTTCACCATTGTGCTGACAACTCCGGCATGTCCGCTGAAAGAGCATATGAAGAACGATTGCATTCAAGCCATAAAGAAAGTGTATCCCGATGCTGATGTTGATGTAAAATTTGATTCGCGTGTGACGGCTCATAAGTCAAAACCGGCAACTGATAACATAAAGAACATTATTGCTGTGATTTCGGGCAAGGGAGGCGTCGGGAAATCGACCATTGCTGTGAATCTGGCGGCTGGTCTAGCACGCAGTGGCGCAAAAGTGGGTCTGGTTGACGGCGATATTCATGGTCCCAGTATTCCCACTATGTTTGGAGTGCAGGGAGTTCAGCCTGAGGTGATAGAGAAAAATGGGAAACAGCAGATTGTACCCTTCGAGAAATTTGGAGTGAAAATGGTATCGATGGGATTTTTTGCAGACCCCAACAAGGCATTGATATGGCGTGGTCCCATGATTGCCAGTGCTTTTACACAAATCATGAACGATACCGACTGGGGTGAACTCGATTATCTGGTTTTTGACACTCCTCCGGGCACTGGCGACATCCATCTAACACTTGTTCAAAACTATAGCGTAACAGGGATCGTTGTGGTTTCCACTCCGCAGGAAGTGGCACTGGCCGACGCACGCAAAGCCTTGAATATGTTTGTAGATCAGCAGGTAAATGTACCAGTTCTGGGTATTGTAGAGAACATGAGCTATTTTGCACCACCCGATATGCCGGGAAGGAAGTATTATCTTTTTGGACGCGAGGGGGCACGAAAACTGGCTGAACAAAACAACATCAGGCTGCTGGCAGAGATTCCTTTGGTTGAGCAGGTCCGCGAAGGTGCCGATGCGGGCATTCCTGCTGTTGTAGATGAGAACAATCCGTTGCAGTCATTGTTTTACGAAATGGCACAAAAAACAGCACAGGCTGTGGCCATTCGTAATGCAACTCAGGAAGCTACCAAAATCGTTGAAGTGAAACAATAACTTTTTCAAAATGAATACAGAACTCGAAACCAAAGTAAAAAACGTCATTGAGCAGATTCGTCCATACCTTCAGGCCGATGGAGGAGATATTGCATTCGACCGTTTAACCGAAGACAATGTGGTGTATGTACATCTCCAGGGAGCCTGTCACAGCTGTCCCATGGCAGTACAGACGTTGAAAAACGGAGTAGAAGCCACGATGAAAAGGGTATTGCCTGAAATTAAATCGGTGGAGCAGGCCTGATTTTCTTAAGCATTTCCCGAACAAGCAGTTGCAGGCAATGAAGGGGTTTTTTGTTAAAAATTTCAGGAATTGATGTTTATGACATGAGTTAAAAAATAATGTCATAAATTTACAAAAAAAACCCATGAAACATCTTCTATCTGCTGCGATCATTTCGTTGTTTTCGTTTTTAATATTGGGCAACTCTAAAGTCATGGCTCAGTATTATGCATCATTGCCTTATTACACCGGGTTTGAATCGGGAACGCTCGATTCTGTTTGGACAACCCATTCTTCGTTACCGACAGGCGAGATTGCCCTGTTTACCACCTCAACCACCACCTGGGGCACCACAGCTCCTTATTCAGGCACTTATTTTCTTGGAATGCATCATCCTGCTTCAGGTTCGGGAGCTTATAACACCAACGAAGCCTGGTTGCAGGTTGACCTGACGGCTACTTCAAATCACTTTCTTGAGTTTTATTGGGCTGAGTTTGGTGATGAAACCGAAGTGCAGGACGGTGTTTTTTTATCGGACGATGCCGGGGTTACTTTCGTAAAAGTTCTTGACCTCGCAGGCGCTTCATATACCGATTTGCAATACTATCGTTTCTATCTGAATCTCGATAGCATGATCACAGCGCACGGTCTGACAGCAACTTCAACCTTTGTAATCAAATTTCAGCAGTACGATAATTATTATTTTCATGGTGGAAACGACGGCTTTTTGTTTGATGACGTTAGTGTTACGGCATGCGTGACCCCTGTGGCCGGATTCACTTATACTGCGGATTCAACTGGATTGGTTCTGCAGTATGAAAACACCAGCAACGATACTACTGCCACTATGTTTTGGGATTTTGGAGATGGTTCAACTTCTCCACTAGTGAACCCGTCACACAGCTATGCTTCCCCAGGATTCTACAATGTGTGTTTGCTCATGGATCATGGAGTTTGTGGAAGCGATACATTTTGTTTCGAGGTTGCTGTGTGTGGATTGCCTGTTGCTGCTTTTACAGCCGATACTTCAAACGGGGCAAGTGTCGAATTTAACTACTCCGGATCAGCATGGGCAGGCCTTAATTACAATTGGGATTTTGGTGACAGCCAGACAGGCTCTGGAAATCCGGTAACCCATGTCTATCAGGATCCTGGAACATATATCGTTACTTTAACGGTTACAGACACTTGTGGTCATGTGTCGACAGTTTCCGATACCCTCGTATTGTCATTCACATCTCTGAGTGAAACTGCGCTTGATCACCCGTTGATTCTATATCCAAATCCCACCGATGGTTTTGTTACCTTGAGTTGGTCGGGAGTTGAGATAGACGGTCCTGTGGCCATTAAAATCTCCAATATTGCAGGAATACTTGTGAAACAAATCAACGTGGACAATACCTCTGAAGTGATGATCGATGCCTCGGTGCTGGAATCAGGTATATATGTGATCTCAGTCGAAAACAACGATAAGGCTTTCAGACAACTTTTGGAGGTTTATTAATTTTATTATTATGATTTCTTTAGCAGCAGTCCAAATGGATTGCTGTTTTTTTTTATTTTAACTTTAGCCTGCCGAACTTTTAGTTTTTTTTGATGTCTGATCATCTAGACCCTATACAGTATGAAAGACTTTTTTTGTGTTTTTGTTTTTTTTGCCTTGAGCATATTTCAAACTCAGGCTCAACAACAGTTGTTCTCAACGGTATACTATAACCAGTTGTATCAGACGAGGGCAGCCGATCTGGTTGAGTCCTCCGATCATGCCTATTTCATTGCTGGCCAGTTCAATCAAAATGGTTTTCTCATGAAAGCCGATTCGATTGGAAATGTGCTATGGGCAAAGCAATACGCAGCAGGCACAACAAATAAATTCAACAATCTAATTCAATGTGCGGATGGTGGATTGGTGATGACAGGAGTTGGCGACGACGGCAACGCGTTGTTGCTTAAAACTGATATGAATGGAGATACATTGTGGTCTAGGATGCTTGATTTTGGGTGGTATTCCGAAGCTTTTTCTGTGAACGAAACCCACGATTCAGGGTTTGTTTTTTGTGGCTATGTTCTAGCCTCTTCATCAGTGAGCAGCATGTTTGTGGCACGAACCGACAAAAACGGCAGCCTGCTCTGGTCAAAACTGTATGAAATTGGCAATAATGCAAACTACGCCTATGGCGTAAAACAGACTCCCGATTCAGGATTTCTTGTTTCAGGCTATGCTGCAAACTATCCACCCTACGAATCTCGGGCGATTCTGATGAAGCTTTCGTCGGTTGGAGATACCATCTTTACTGCCGGGTATTTCAAGAATATCAATTTCACAAACAAGGGAAGCGATGTTGTTCCGCTTGACAATGGCTGTGTTTTTGCCGGTGAATATCAGGGCGAAATTGGAATTACCAGGGTTGACAGCACCGGTCAGGTCATTTGGCATCAGAATATGTATACCAATTTCTATTCTACGCTGAACGCAATTCCCTCAAAGCTGAAAGCCATTTCTGGCAACAGATATCTCCTTGTTTGTGTTTCAGAACAGTTTTCGTTTGGGTATCTCATTATCACCGATTCAAATGGAGTGCAGCAAATTAAGCAGATGACCGAAATGCTTACCACTGCCGCACAACCAACATTCGATGGCGGCTTCATGGTGCTTGGCAATGGCCCGATTTACGGCGTGAAATCAAACAATGAGTTACTTTTACAGGAGCATTTCTCATTACTGAAAACCGATTCTGTGGGAAACAGTGTGTCATGTCAGGTTGAACTATCACCTTCAACACTTACTGAGACCTTGTTGAGTGTTTCGCTCACTCCTGACATCAGTAGTTTGGGTTTAATGAAAGCATGGGAGCCCACCATTAGTGTGGTTTCAATGGATACAAGTCAGGGTTGTGTTTCTTTTCTTGGAAGCTTGTCCGAACAGCAAAATCCCGGCTTCAGCATTTTCCCAAATCCTTCGGACGGAAAGATGTTTTTGAAATTTGATCATTTTAGTGAAGGAGAAGTAGGCGTTATCGAACTCTATAATGCATATGGCAGCAATGTTTTCACATCAGATTTTGCAGTTCTTGATGAAGTGAGAATAGATGCCACAGGCCTGCATCCCGGAATGTATCTGGCTGTTGTTCATTTGGGAACTTCCAGAATGACCTCGGTCATCCTTATTCAATAATGCAAGCATAATCGGATCTTGTTTTTCAGTGCATAGCACCGAAAGAAAGTTCAGGATAGATATTTCGCAGCTATGGGCATGCGTCTGCCCATTCCGAACGATTTTGGTGAAACCCGTAGTGCAGGTGGTGACTGATAGCGCTTGTATTCGTTGGTGTTGACCATTTTCAATATTCTGCGTACCAGCTCTGCATCATAGCCCCGCTGAATCAGATCGGCCGGACTTTGAACTTCTTCAATATACAAACGCAGGATTTCGTCGAGGATGGCATAATCAGGCAAAGAATCACTGTCTTTCTGACCCGGGCGCAATTCGGCCGAGGGAGCCTTGGTGATGGTGTTGACCGGAATCACTTCATCATGGCGGTTAATGTATTCAGCCAGCTGATACACCTGTGTTTTGTACAAGTCGCCAATGACGCTGAGGCCACCGCACATATCGCCATACAGCGTTCCGTAGCCCACAGCTGCTTCGCTTTTATTGGAAGTGTTGAGCAGTATATGACCGAATTTATTTGAATACGCCATCAGAATGACGGCTCGCAACCGCGCCTGAATGTTTTCTTCGGCAATGTTAAACGGGTGTCCTTCAAACATGGGTTTCATGCTCTTTTCGACAGCCTGATATGATGGCTCGATCGAAATGATTTCATGATGTATGCCCAGATTATTCACTAAGGCCATGGCATCATCAATCGAATGTTGTGAACTAAACTGCGACGGCAAAAGCAAGGCACAAACATGTTCAGCGCCCAGTGCTTCTTTGGCCAGAACTGCAACCAAGGCACTGTCGATTCCGCCAGATAAGCCGAGAACTGCTTTTTTAAAACCAAGCTTAGTGAAATATTCGCGAATGCCAAACACCAGTGCATTGTGAATCAGCGAAATACTGGTCACTTGCTCTGCGGGCGATTGTTCAAATGTTGCATCGGTATCGAAAACAAAAAAATCTTCGTCGAATGCCGCCAGCACTTTATACCGACCATCTGGAAGCACAATCATTGAACGTCCGTCGAAGATCAGTTCGGTTTGAGCGCCGGTCATGTTGACATAAACCACGGGCACATGATGTTTTTTTGCGTGGAATTGCATGACCTCAAGACGCTTTTCGAATTGTCCGGTACTGAAAGGCGAAGCCGCAATATTGATGATGATATCAGGATTTTGATTGGCAAGGTCCTGCATAGGATCAGAAACATATAAGTATTTTCCTTCGATGTTCCACAAATCCTCGCAAATGGTAATGGCTAATTTTTTTCCTGACACTTCTGCAACCTGGAAGTCGCGACCCGGTTCAAAATAGCGATATTCGTCAAAAATGTCATACGTTGGCAGCAAAGCCTTATTCACAGATTGCTTCACTTCTCCATCGTGAAGAAGCAATGCCGAGTTGTGGAGCATCTTTCCGCGGCCACTGCGATTGAATGTGGGGCCACCCACCAAGGCAAATATGTGATTGTTTGAAAGGGCAACTTCATGGGCCACCTGCATGCAGGCGTTGGTATAGTCGTCGAAATCAAGAAAGTCGCGTGCAGGATATCCCGACAGGCATAATTCGGGAAAAACGGCAAGGTCGGCAGCGGCATCGGCGGCTTTCTTCAAATATTCATTAATCTTGTCCTTGTTGTAGGAAAAGTTTCCTGTATGGGTGTTGATCTGACAGAGAGCAATTTTCATAAATGTCTTTCAAAAAAAACCCGGTTCTTGTGAAACCGGGATAATTCAGTATGTTTTATACCATTAGAAAAGGATTCCAACCTTAAAGGCAAGGTAGTTTCCAATGGCTTTGTTATCCTCGATGAGGTAGGTGAGTCCATTAATAAATGACACTTCTGCAAGCACGGCAGTTGTTCCGCCAAGCGAATATTCAATTCCGCCACCAATCAAGAAGTTTGCACGGAAGAAATTTCTTTCGTCTTTCAGGTCTACATCGTTGATTGAAAGGCTGTTACTGGCTCCGATGGGTGTGTATTCGCGATCAGCCTTTGCACTGAGGTTAATGCCGAAAGAACCACCCACCCGCATGAAATAGGTGATGTAGTTTATCTCATTGGTTTTCATTTTAAGGGTGATCGGAATATCGAGAAACTGCATTTTGTAAGTTGAATTCTCAATGCTGAGAATCTGATTTGTGTCGGGTGGATATACCTGATCAACACCGGCTTTTTGCAATTTGCCTCCCATGTAGGAAACATCGAAGCCGGTTGCCAGTGAAAAGTTGTCGGCAATGGTCATTTCACCAATAAAACCCCAGCCAAGACTCAGGCGCATTCCCTGATACTCAAGTGAATCCTGATCGGGTTTCATCCACGAAAAACCGGTGTTGCCATGCAGGCCAAAACGAAAGAATTTTTCATTCTGAGCCTGAGATACAAGGGTTGCGGTTGCGAAAATAAACAAGGCCAGTGCAATCTTTTTCATACTTTTGGTGTTTGATTCAAAGGTAATACAAATGTAGCCATTTTATGAAACAGGCAAAAAAAAATAATTTTCTGAACACGGCATTCGCGATTTCGCTTCTGCTTTCGGCGGTTTTTTTCGCTTCATGCAGCTGTAACAGAGATGAAAAGGAATATGATCGCGAAATCAGTGAATCAGGGCTTGATTCGCTCAATTATATTCATGTGTCAATCCTTCGTTATGAAAAGGATTTGTTTGCTATTCCTCTCGACAGTCTCAAGGAAGGCATGCTGGCCATGAAGGACAAATACAGCTTTTTTTATACCGAAGAGTTGCTGAATGATCCGGGAAATATGCTGATGTTAAAATCATACCTGCAGGATCAAACCATTCAGTCGATGTATCGAGAAACCATGAAGCAGTATCCCTCACTCTCATGGCTCGAAAAGGAGCTTACACTGGTTTTTCGTCGCATCAAATATTTATTTCCTGATTGGAAAGTACCGAAAGTGTACACCTATATTTCCTCAGGTGATATTGCCTATCCGATTAAATATGCCGAAGACAATCTTGTTATTGCGCTCGATTTGTTTCTGGGAAGCAAATATCCGGTTTACAGCATGTGGGGAATTCCAAATTATATCACCAACCGGATGACAAAGGAGTATCTTGTGCTTAGTTGTGCTACTGAGATTGGCCGAGCTATGCTCGACCGTAATGTAAACAATGGGGTGACCTTGCTTGATTATATGATTTATGAAGGGAAACTGCTTTATTTTGGCGATATCATTGTTCCTGATAAAGCCGACTCAATCAGGATTGGTTATTCGTCGCAGGAGATCTTCTGGGCAGAAAAGAATCAAGGGAATGTGTGGAGTTTTTTTATTGAAAAAAAGCTGCTGCACACAACTGAAATGCGTGAAATAAACAAGTTTATTGGAGAAGCTCCTTTCACGAGTGCTTTCTCGCGTAACAGTGCCCCTCGCATTGGCCGCTACATCGGATGGCAAATCGTTCGGTCCTATATGGCCAGAAATAAAAAAATCACGCTGCCCGATCTTTTGAAAAATCAGAAATCACAGGATATTCTCAATAAATCCGGCTATAAACCTGAGAAAACAGAAAAATAAAACCGGCATGGTACCAAGCCGGTTTCAGGAATTAAAGAAGATTATTGAATGACAATTTTCTCGCTGAAATAAAATTCATGCTTTGCATTATCAGCTTTCAGTAAATACACACCTGAAGGAATATTCTCAATGGGGTAAGAACGTTTTGTTTCTCCTGTATATTGAATATTTTGTTCCAGTACATATTCCTGACCGTTGGAGGCCACGAGGACAAGTCTCAGAGGCGTTCCATTGGAGCTAAAGTTGACTGTGATTTGGTCTGATGCAGGATTAGGATATACCGATTTGAATCCGATCATTTCTGGGAATTCACCTACTGTAATCACAGACGAAAAATGCATATCACCATTGTGATCAACCTGCATCAGTCTGTAATAGGTCGCTTCGGCTGAAGCCTGTTCGTCGGTAAATGAATAATGTATCACACTGTTGCTGTTGCCCGCGCCTTCAACAATTCCAATGCTGATAAACTCGCCGGCCTCATCTTTTCTTTGAACTTCAAATCTGTCATTATTTGTTTCAGTCGCTGTTGTCCATTTCAGCCTGTTGACCTGATCTGATAATTTTTCACCTGAAAAATTCAAGTATTCTACAGGGAGTACAGAACAACCTGCACATCCACAGGTGAAACGCCATGCCTGATTTGTTGCAGTCCATTTGTTTGGATAATTGTAACCGGCAGGAACAACCGCGAGGGTTCCATTGTAATTATGTAAGCCTAGGATAGAAGCTGCTTCATTCCATGCATTGCAGGTGTCTTTTCTTGTGATATGTACTTCAATGTTATTGGAGGTTTCAAATAGTTTCACCTGAGCTGACATAAGCTTACCCGTACAGCTGGAACTGAAAAACCACACATTGGAGTATTGAACAACAAAGACCCTGTTGGGAGCAGTTCCGCTTAGTTTACAATTAATAACTCCTCCATCGTTTGGATCAGTATCCATCCAAGGAAACATGATGCAGTTTCTGGGTGCCTCTGTCGTGTTTGGAATGGCCATGTTGATGTCATAATCAGACCAGCCTCCGGGTGTGGCGTTTGAGGATGGTTGATTTGTTGTGCAGCTGATGGGGTCAAAAATAATGTATCCGTTTGAAGAAACCAGACATTGGGTGTAACCGATTCCATCATAGCAAAATGTAAACCCGATTGGAGTATATGCGCCGTTATATACATCATCAACTGTGATGTTTAATGTGGTCGCACCAATCATACTTGTTAGACTATATGCAGTGGGAGCAACGCTATAGTTTAGATTGCACACGGGAGATGAAGAATTGGTAATGCTGATGTTGAAAGGAGTACAGTCTGGCGAAGGGTAGGTGTCAACAATGATATAATAAGTTGTGCCTCCATCTAGTGATACACCGCATAAACTTGGATTTCCCGAGCTATTTGTGTTTTGAGCAACACAACTTGCACCTCCTGCGTCAGGACAGCGTTCGGTAACAAAAACACCTGTATAGCTTAGGGTGCCGGTTAATGTTATATCTATAATAATATCAGCAGCTGGAGTATACTTAAAAACATAATCTTCGCCGTTCATATAGGAGCTTCCACAGGCATCGGTCGAATTGTAGTCATCTCCCATGCAGCAAGTTGTCATACCAGTTGCACTGTAAGGAATAGATGATATCACTGTGGCATTGGCACAGGTGCTTGTAGTAGTGGCTACTGGTACCTCAACAGGCGTTGATGTTGCAGATAATCCACTGTATGTACATGTGACTTGAAGCCTGTACCATGTTGTCGTGGTTGGGTTGGCCACGTATGTCGATGAGGTCGCCCCAGCAATGTTTGTATACACAGTGTTGTTTGGAGAAGATTGCCACTGATAGGTTAGTCCGCACGATGCTGTTTGCGATGTGCTCAGTGTAACGGCATCGCTAATGCATACCGTTCCGGTTGGATTGGCAGTCGTTGCCCCGGGAGCTGGTGTCCCGCTACAGTCTGGATCAGGATTATAAACACATATGCCAAATGTTCCATTTACGTCTCCGCCATACTCCCAAACTCGGATATAAATTGTTGAACCTGGTGTAAGTCCTGTTGCATCGATATAAGGCATCATGCCATTAACACTGGCATCGTCATCACAATCAATAAGACTTAGAGAACCGCATGTCCCTGAGTAAATTGCCATTCCTCCATCGGTGATTCCTCCGTCATCAGTGTCAAAAATAAGATGTCCACATGCAGGAACAAGAACACTAAACCACACATCATCATCAACATAATTTGCACAGCCAGGCGCAGGAGCTCCTGCCGATGCTGTAGCGCCAACATTCGTATATGTGGCATATGAACACGAAGAGCTTGCTGTTATGGGAATTGCAGTGGCGCAGTCATCATTAAAAGGGGCTGTGTAATAAACGGTAACTCTGATATAATCAACGTTTGCTGTAATTCCAGCCTGTGAGCTTTGTGCCGAAAGCATTACTCCAAAATTGGCATTATTAATTTCAGCAGGTGTCCACGTCGTTCCCCATAAATCGGCAGCTCCCCCATATGTCTGAACTCCTGATGATCCAGGCCAATTTCCCGCGGCTTTGTCAGTGCCAACAGATGTTGTGCCGTTTTTCGTCAGGTAAACATCTCTGTCCGATATTCTGTTGTTGGTGCTTCCGTAGCGATCAATTTCAACAACAATACCATTGATGGTCGCTCCAGCAGGGATTGAAAAGCTGTAATTCCTGCCCGTCAGATAATCGGAATATTGTGAGTTATTTAGAGTTATTGAGGCATAGCTTGCATTGTCCGATACAATGTTTCCGGGCGCAGTCCAGGCCCCTGCTGACCCACCTAGTGCCACGTTTGCCGTTGTGCCGGGATAATTTGGTCCCGAAGTTTGTGCACTGACAGAGATCAGAAGTGTTGCCGCAATTGAAAATAGTATGAGTTTCTTCATGTTACTTCACTGTTTGTTTCTGAATTTCCTGATAACAACTGCCAAGCGATGTTTCGGATCCTGCTTCTTTTAGAAAGCACTTTGATCCTTCAAATCGCTCTTCAACAATCTGAAAGACATCTTCAATGCTCGGGTAAACTTTGCGTGAATACACAATCACCAGTACCTGATCCGTCTTGCAAGTGAATTCTACAATCACCCCTTGCTTGCTGTCCAATATTGATATGATATCGGAAAAATCTGTGTCGGAACCTGTGCTTATTCCGATGGTGGCCTTAACTTGCTCTTCCGGAAGAATGAATTCTCCTTGTGCAGAAAGTTGAATTCCTTGAAACAGCAGGAAAACAAAAGCAAATGTCATTTTTTTCATGGAAGTTTTTCTCTTGATTCGGTTTAAGGGGACTAATGTACAAATTATTTGAATGTGCGCTGTAAAATACTGAAAAACAAACATATAAATCGCTGCATATGTTAAATAAATAAAAAAGGCTGCCCGAAGGCAGCCTTTTCGAAAAACTATTCAATGACTATTTTTTCTTTGAAATATACTTCGTTTTTCACTGAAAATGCTTTCAGGAAATAGATGCCGGGTTCTACGCCACTTACGTTAAGATGTAATTTGCCGGATCCGGTAACAACGGCATTTTCCTGCAGGATGAATGTTTTACCATCGGCTGCTACCAGTGCAATGGTCATGGGCGTGCCGTCTGAATTGATCGCAACGTCGAGGAAATCGGCAGCAGGATTGGGATAGGCAGCTGTGAAATCGGCCAGATCAGAGACATCTCCAACCAGAATCGTTTCACTATACGTGAATTTTCCATCCTCATCAACCTGTTTTAACCTGTAATAGGCGGCACCAGAAGGAGCACTCATGTCTTCGAATGAATAATTCACTGGAACATTAGAATTTCCTGCTCCCTGAACTGACCCCAGAGTTTCATAGTCAGCACCGGAAATCAAACGCTCAATCTCAAAATGATCGTTGTTTGTTTCAGTGGCAGTTGTCCAGCGCAGGCTGTTAACATGTTCCGAGGTTTTTTCACCACTGAATGCAATCAGTTCTACAGGAAGGACAATGCATCCAACACAGTTGCATGTAAATCTCCATGCCTGATTTGTGGCGGTCCATGTGGTTGAATAGTTGTAACCTGCAGGTACTCTGGAGATGGTTCCATTGTAATTATGCAATCCAAGAATAGCCCCGCCTTCGTTCCAGCTGGCGCATGTCACTTTGCTTGTAATGTGCATTTCGATATTGTTGCTTGTTTCGAACAGTTTAAGCTGACCAGTAAAGAGCAACGAAGTGCAACTGTAATATGGGACATTGTCAAAAGTGAGAACGAAACGACGGTTGGGTGCAGTGCCCAGAGTTTGGTAGCGAATAGTTCCACCCAACGAAGGATAGATGTCCTGGAAGGGGAACATGATGCAGTTGCGGGGTGCATTGCCTGTGTTGGGCACATTGCCGGTGATGTCCCATCCTGATGATCCTCCTGGTGCAGCATTGGCCGATGGAAGATTGCTGGCACAGCCGATAGGATCAAATATAACATATCCGTTCGAAGAAACCAGCAGTTGAGTGTGCTGGAATCCGTCATAGCAAAACGGGAATCCGATAGGAATGTAGCTTGAAGAGAAGCGGTCGTCGACCGGCAGTGCAATATTGGTTCCGGCATTCAGATCCGGAGCAAAAGTAATGGCTGATGAAGTGTAATTCAAACCGCAGCTTGGTGCAGATGAAGCACTGATTGAAATGTTAAAAGGCGTGCAGTTTGGAGTCGGATCGGTATCGATCATAATATAATAGGTAGTACCTGCAACCAGGTTCACTCCGCAAAGCAGTGGGTTTCCGGATGAGCTTGTGGCCTGTCCGACACAAACGGCTCCTCCAAGGGTCGGACAACGGTCGGTTACAAATACACCCGTATAGCTGAGGGTTCCGGTTAAAGTGATGTCGATGGTTTGGTTTGTGCTTGGTGTATAAGTGTAAAGAAAATCTTCCCCATCCTGATAGCTGCTGGCGCAACCCTGAGCTGCAGTGACACTATTGGCACGGCAGCAAGTTGAGTTACCTGTCTGTGAAAAGGGTAATGAAGCAATATTCGTGGCAGAAGCACAGGTGCTGGGCGCACCGGCTGGTGCTGGTTCATACGCACAAATGTCAAAGGGGCCAAATGTGCCGCCACCGTACTCCCATACCCTGATGTAAATGGTTGTTCCGGGAGTGAGGGTGGCATTTTGTTGACAATCGCCGGGTACGGTACACAAGGTACCTGTACGGCAGATCATGGCCGATGATCCGGTTTGGGAATCATAATCATCGCACTCAATCAGTGTAAATGTCCCGCTGCATCCGGTGGCTGTATACCATGCCATATCCATATCGGTGGGTCCACCGTTGTCAGAAATGTCAACAATAAGACGACCCGAAGCAGGAACGACGGCGGTGAACCACACGTCGGGACCTAAACTGCCGCAACCGGGAGCCGGAATGCCAGGTGTGGCCGTGGTTGAGGTGCCAAGCACCGCCGACTGGTATGAGCAGCCACCACTGTTAACAGCAAGGGCAATAGCACCACAAGGATCATCGTTCGAAGGAGGAGGAGGAGGGGTGCCAACGCAGAAATTGAAATTCACCGACTGATTTGCGGTTGAGGTGTAGGTGTAAACGCGAACATAATAGGTCTGTCCGATGGTGAATCCGCCCCATTGACTGGATTCAGGATCGCTACAGGCAATGCTGGTAAGTGATCCGCAGGTTCCTGAAAAAATTTCGTGAACCATATCGGTGGTTGTTCCGGTGGCATTCAGGATACTAAAGGTGTGACTTGTGCTGGTGGCAGTGAACCTGAACCAGACGTCGTCGTCGGCTCCGCTACCGGCACAGGCGGCTATTCCTGAATTAGTGGCAGAGGTTGTGGTTGCTGCAGTAACAGAGCCACACAATTCATCGGGGTTAACTGTAAGAACAAGCGCAGCTGCGCAATTGTCGTTCGACGGCGGTGGCGGAGGTGTTCCTATACAAACGTTGAATGTTGATGTCTGACCCGTGGTTGAAGTGTAAGTGTAAACTCTTACATAATATGTGTTCCCTGCAACTAACCCGGATACATCGGCTTGATCAGCATCACTGCACAGCAATTCGGTTAATGCACCGCACGACCCGCTATACACTGAGAAATACATGTCGGTGGTTGAGCCAGCTACATTGAGGAGCGAGACCCGATGTGTTGCTCCCGTAGCCACAAATTTGTACCAAACATCATCGTCAGATGTTCCAAAACAAGCTTCGGCATCTGATGATTGTGTTGCATTAAGCACCGTGCCCGAAGTAACCGTTCCGCAACTGTAATCAGGATTAACAGTGAGTGTAACTGCATTTCCACAATTGTCATTTGCCGGAGGTAAGGGAACACAACTAATGTTTGCAAGCCAGCCAATGGTGTTTGCGTTGTTGTTATCTGTGGTCCATGTGAAGGTCATCGTAGTACCCGAAGATGTTACAGTCCCCGGACTAGTCGTCTGACTGTATGTGCCAATTAATGGAGCTCCGGTATTGGGTCCGTCATAAATTTTCAGGTTATCTGCAGCTTCGTTGGTTTCAAATGCAGTAAAGGTAAAGCGTAATGCTGTTCCACTTGCCGAGGTGAATGTTTTTGTTACTGAGCCGTTAAAATCAGTGTAGTTTGCTGAGGCTCCCTGAGGATCAGTAAACAAACCACTACATGTGGTTACGGGCGTAGCATTCATAAGATATGGAGCACTTGAAACAAGGGAAATATTGTCAATTGAGCTTGGAGGGTCGGTTCCTAGGCTTCCGTCGTTTTGCCAGGTAAAAATTAGCCTTACCGTAGTCCCTGCAAGGGCGGGATCAAGCGTTATAGATGTACTTTGCCAGGTGGTTTGAGAATTGTATGTTCCCACTAATGTAGCTCCGGTTAGGGTTGTTGATGATGAAGCAGGAGTCCCAGCAACCGGAGTCACACTTGTTGGTGCTGTATAAACAAGCAATCTGTCATATCCACTTTCTCCGTTTCCTTTCCAATTGAATGATAGCACAATGCTTGCCTCGCCTGCAGGAATGGCTACATCACGATAAAAGTGTGAGGTTTGAGATGTGCTATTTGTATACGCATTAGATGTTCCGCTGTTATTCGAAACATATGCACCTCGAACTCCCGAGTTAAAAGATGCTGTTCCTACTGCCCAAACATTTGTAGCAGCATTGACAACTGTCCAGCCATTTGCCGCAAAAGTTGCCCCCGACTCAAAACCTCCAACGGTAGCCGGATTGATCAATGTGGTCTGCGAAAAAGCAGAAAAACTGATTAAAGTGACAATCAGTGTATATATTTTTTTCATAACAAGATTTTTCTATTGTTTAACCAATTCCTGTTCGCATTCTTTCCAGTAAGTCTCACGACTCATGGTCTTATCAAAGCATTTTACACCGGTAAAATGACATTCGATATAATCAAATACGCCGGTTAGTTCTTTGTATCGCTCTTTGTTAAACGACAAAGAAATGAGGTTGTGCTGCAGACAATAATCGGATACCGTAATCCCTTTTGATGTGCTCAGGAAATCAACAACCTTTGTGAAATCGGCCTGATTTTCCGTTACAACTCCGATTATACATAGTGGTCCTCGGCCATCAGAAGTTTTTACATCTCCTGTTTGTGCCTGAATGGTGACAGACATGCTGATAAGCATTGTCAACAAGAAAATAATACGCATGAATTCCCCCGAATTTAATTTGTGGTCTTTAGATATCGCAAATGGCCCAAGGTTAAATAAGTTTTTAAAATATATAGGTGTTTTTACGTGTTAAAATTTCTTTAATTATTGCAAATAACATTGAGTCAGTAGATTAAAGATTTAATCTGCACTGAAATTTAACACTTTTAACCAGGTGATTAACCTGTATTTAACATTTGCTCCTGCTCAAATTTAATTTAAAATAGCCCGAATTAAAGCCATTTTATTTTGAATCATACCTATAAATCTCATATTATTGTTCAATTTTAACATATATTTTCAATTAATTGGCCGTTGAATTCGGGCTTTATGTCTGACATTGAAGCCTGATGCAGGTTTATCGTTTATTTTTACGCCCAGTTTGTAACAACTAACAGGGGGGATCCATGTTTAATATTCAAATTCCGGGAGTTTACTCCTTGACTGTTTTGTGCAGTCTTTTTTTTGTTGCTGATGGGTTTTGATGCCCGGTCTCAGCAGATTTCCTTTCAGCATAAAGGAGAGTTTTGTGAAGTTCCTGTCGATTATCTCGATCCTGCTTTTCCAGCGGAGTCAGTGACTAAGAGCGATACGGCAAACGACATTTACCGGATATACTACCGTTTGCATCGTTTTCCGCTGCCTGAAGAAGGTGATTATGAGCGGCAACTCGAGATTTGGGTGAAAAACAACCGGTATTTTCCCCAAATGCTTATTTCAGGTGATAGCCACAATGATTCTTTCCGCCATGCCATGGCAGTCGAAGTATGGAAGCAGAAGAATGCTGATGCAATCGCCTACATTACCCGTAAGGTAAATACAACGGATTTGTCTGATGAAGATTTTTACCTGCTTTTCAACTCCTTTCCGCGAAAGAAAGACAGTGGCAATCCCACTGAGGATCAAAGAAAGTATGAGGAAAGCATCCAGGAATGGATCAGGATTTATTCCTATGAGAAACATCATCGCGGCTACACCCATGACGTATGTTTCTTCAACCACCACACAAACCGTAACAACCGATGTGGGTCGAGGTAGCTCATATCAGGAAATCATCGGAGTGCAGATTGTTACCACTGGTGCTGCCAATCCGCTTACCGTATCTTCATTTACGTTCAATACAAACGGAACAACACTGCCTTCGGATATTTCAAATGTAAAATTGTTTTCTACGGGGATTTCACCCACATTTGCAACAACGACACAGATTGGTTCAACCATCAATAATCCATCCGGAGCCTTTACTTTCAATTCGGGCGTCAGCATTCCATTCACGCTAAGTTATGGTACAAACTATTTCTGGATCACCTACGACATTTCACCCACCGCAGTCATCAATAATTATGTAGATGCTGAATGCAACAGCATTATTGTGGGTGGAACAACGTACAATCCAACGATACAGGCTCCGGCAGGCAGACGTCAGATCAAGGATCTTTGCGTGATCGGAATTGGAACAGGCCTTACAAATATTGCTGCACTTCCATACAACAGCGGATTGTTGACCACATGTGGTCAGGTCGATAACCTCACTTCGGCCAATACAACCGTTTGCGGATCCACCAGCTATTACACGGGTGAAGAAATTGTTTACACCTTTACTCCATCGACATCAGGTTCAGTGACCATCGATCTTACTTCAACCGGAACATGGACCGGTCTGATGTTGTACAATGGTTGCCCTGTGCTGGGTCAGGGTGGAGCCTGTGTGGCTTATGCCCAAAGTTCAACGGGAAATAAATCCATGTGTGTTGGAGTGACAGCCGGTGTGACCTATTATCTCATCATCGATTCATATGATGCACCTGATTGCAACCCATATACCTTAAATATTAGTGCTCCTGCTGCAGGATTGGCAAACGATGATCCATGCGGAGCAACACCATTAACGGTTGGCTCTGCATGTACCTATGTAAATTCAACCAATGCCTGTGCAGGCGGATCAACAATTCCGGTACCTTCCTGTGGGTCGTATTCTGGTGGAGATGTTTGGTTTTCGGCCGTGGTACCCGGCAGCGGAAACATTGCATTTGACACCCAAACAGGGGTTGTTACGGATGGATCCATGGCAGTTTATAGCGGTCCAAACTGCAACACACTTACCTTGGTAGATTGTGATGCTGATGACAGCGGAAACGGGCTCATGCCACGTATCATTTTAACAGGACAGGCCCCTGGAACAACGCTTTGGGTACGTTTCTGGGAAGCCGGTAATGACAACAACGGAGCATTCAGCATTTGTGCTTACGAGCCTCAAGCCATGCCATCTTGTGTGTCAAACCCTGTTGCCGGAGATCATTGTGGTGAGGCTGAGCCAATTTGCAATTTCAATGGATATTGCGGTAATACCAGTGCGGTTTACGATGCTGATTCTCCCGGTAACCTTGCTTCTGAATTTTGTGGTTCCATTGATAACAACTCTTGGCTTTCGTTTGTGGCGGAGGATGTTACAGCAACCCTCAACATCTGGGTTTATAACTGCACATATGGAGATGGTATTCAAATGGAGATTTATGGCACGACAGACTGTAATACATTTACTTCATATTCCAATTGCTGGAATCCTGGTGTGATGGTTGACGGAACGGTTACGGCAACAGGCCTTACGGTTGGTACAACTTACTACCTTATGATTGATGGATGGGCTGGCGATGTATGTGATTATACGATTGGTGCCGGTTCCGGCTCGGGTGTTTTGGTTCCTGATGCAGGATTTGATCAGACTGTAACCCCTCCGGGATGTGCTACTTTATCGGCTGCTGGCGGCACAAGCTACCAGTGGTCATCAAGTCCTGCCGATCCAACGCTTTCGGTTGCCGAACAAACCCAACAGACCATCAATGTTTGTCCCGTAGTTCAAACAACCTATACGGTTACTGTTACAGGAGGAAATCCCTTGTGTCCTTCAAACGGAACCGATGCAGCCACTGTGTTTATTAATACAGGACTTCCTGTTGATTATCTTTCAATGAACGCTTTATGTTACGATAATCACGTCAGAGTGAATTGGGTTACAGCTTCACAAACCAATTGTGATTATTTTGTGGTTGAAAAATCCATCGATGGGCAGAGTTTTGTTCCAATCAGAACTATCCCGGGTCATGGTACCACATCAACAACTCAATACTATTCGGTTAAAGATGACCAAATGACTATGCCGGTGAATTATTATCGCATCAGGCAGGTTGATTTTGATGGGTCAGCTGAGTATACACCAGTGTTTAAATCCGATTGTAATGCTTCAGCAGGTACTTTTTCCTTCAACGCCTCTGTTGCCGATGAACAGGTTCTGGTTAGCTTCGATGCGATGAAAGATGTATCGTATAAAATAGAGGCCATTGATGCTTCGGGCAAGTGTGTTCATGCAGAATGGTATCTTGGGGGCACTGATGAATTTGTGACCTTGAGCATTCCGGCTGCAAAACTTGCATCGGGTCCTTATCTCATCAGACTTGAATCGCAGGGAAGCAGCGCTTCAAAGAAACTGATCATTCAATAAACAAAAAGAAATAAAAAAGAGAGGCTTCATCACGAAGCCTCTCTTTTTTTATCAATGATTGCGATTATTCTACCGTAACCGATTTTGCCAGATTGCGCGGCTGATCGACGTTGCAGCCACGCATGACCGCAATATGATACGCCAGCAATTGCAGCGGGATGGTTGCCAGCAGCGGCACCAGAAATTCTTCGGTTTCCGGAATTTCCATCACATAATC
>CAZLHV010000019.1:0-27762 GCA_964559205.1 uncultured Bacteroidaceae bacterium | reverse complement strand
TTTAGATTTGTTCTAAAACCTTCACTTTTTTACTGGTTTTTGCGGCATAAATCAGTAATCCGCTACCGGACAAATCGGTCATTTGGTAGCTGTATTTTTCTTTAGGATGGTTGTTCCTTTACATCAGAAAAACACCACAAAAAACACGAAGTCAAACCTTTTAAAATTTACAACCATGGAAACCAAGAAAATTGTGATTGTGGACGATGATATTGACATCATCACTGCCATCGAAGCTATTCTTAAAAAAGAAGGCTACACCGTGATCTCTGCCGGTGACAAAAAGCAGGGCATCGAAACCATCCGTCGCGAAAAGCCTGATCTGGCGATTCTCGATGTAATGATGACTACCCGCTACGAAGGTTTTGAGCTTGCTCAGGAACTTCTTTCAAACGATGAGTTTAAGGGATTGCCCATTCTGATTCAAACATCAATTGATGTACTTGTAACCACCCGAGCCGATGTTCAGGCAATGGCCCGCGAATTCCGCAAAGACCCGAACTACAACTCACTACAGGTTCTGCTGGTGAAAAATGTCATGAGCGGTGAAGCCGGAATTGACTACCGAACCGAAGACGGACGTAATATTTGGTTCCCGGTTAGCGGATTCATTCGCAAGCCTGTTGATGCCGACAAGGTGATTCCCGAAATCAGAAGCCTCATAGGCTGATTCAGCCCGATGAATTAACAACAGAAAAACAAACATAAATAAGGAATTGCGATGGAAAGTGATGTGAGATTACCGGAAATGACTGAAATTCTCAGTGCGTACCCGGAACGAGGTAAAAATCAGCTGATTCCGATACTGCAGGATGTTCAGGACCGTCTCGGATTTTTGTCGGAGAGCGCTATTGTGGAGGTGAGCCGGTACCTGAATATCCCTGCCAGTAAAATTTTCGGTGTAGCGACGTTTTACAACCAGTTTCGTTTTCAGCCATTGGGCAAATATCATGTACAGGTGTGCCGCGGAACCGCTTGCCATGTACTTGGATCGGCCACGGTGCTTGAAGAATTGCAGAATGAACTGAAAATTAAGGCAGGTAAAACAACCAGCGATGGTTTATTCAGTATTGAGGTGGTAGCCTGCATCGGAGCTTGCGGCCTTGCACCGGTAATCAGCATCAATGGCGAGTTTCATGCGAAGGTAACCCGCGAATCAATCAGGAATATCATTAACAATCTGAGAAACGGAGAGGAGTAAGACATGACAAGCAGCATTGAAACAAAAGATTTTCTCATCAATGAGATCCTGCGCGACTACAACAGCAATTCACGCGATAATGAGGTGCTGGGTCGCCTCAGGGTACTGAGAAATCAGGCCGTGGACAAACCAGTGATTTTTGTAGGAGCCGGAACCTGCGGATTGGGAGCCGGAGCTGGCAAAACACTTCGCGTCATCCGAAATTATGTGGAAGAAAAGCATCTCGATATTGAGGTTATTGAAACAGGCTGCATTGGCCTTTGCTCATCCGAGCCATTGGTTGATGTGATCATGCCTGGATTTAACCGGATTTCGTTTCAGCATGTTACCGAGAACAAAGCGCAGAACCTGCTTGATGCAGTGCTGAATCTTGAACTCCCTGCCGATGTTGAGGTGTTGTGTCAGATTCCGATCGAAGGAATGCGCGAATGGGATCAGGTGACCCGAATGGATCAGCATCCTTTTTTCGCTCCGCAAACCCGTGTGGTACTCCAAAACTGTGGCATAACCGATCCCGAGAGCATCGACGAATACATTGCAAGGGGCGGATACAAATCGTTTATTAAAACCATCAACACATGGAAGCCTGCCGAAGTGTGTGATCTTATTCTGCAAAGCGGCTTGCGTGGTCGTGGCGGCGGAGGTTTTCCTACCGGCATGAAATGGAAGTTTGCCCATGGCGAAGAAGCCGAGCAGAAATATCTCATCTGCAACGCCGACGAAGGTGACCCTGGCGCATTTATGGACCGTGCTGTCATTGAAGGTGATCCCCATCGTCTGATTGAAGGAATGGCCATTGGAGCATTTGCCATAGGGGCAACCAAAGCGTATGTTTATATCCGTGCTGAATATCCGCTGGCCATTAAACGTCTTAAAAAAGCCATTGCACAGGCACGCGAGTATGGCTTGATTGGTCACAATATTTTTGAAACCGGAGTCGATTTCGACATCAATATTAAAATGGGTGCCGGTGCGTTTGTCTGTGGCGAAGAAACAGCACTTATTCACTCGATCGAAGGAAAACGCGGTATGCCCCGGCCTCGTCCGCCATTCCCAACCACCAGCGGGTTGTTTGGCAAGCCTACTGTGATCAACAATGTGGAAACATTTTCAAATGTTGCTACCATTATCGAAAAAGGTGCCGATTGGTTTGCATCGATCGGTACAGCCGATAGCAAGGGCACCAAGGTGTTTGCACTCAGCGGCAACATCGCTCAAACTGGTTTGGTCGAAATACCAATGGGAACAACGGTTCGGCAGGTCATTTACGATATCGCCGGCGGAATCGCACATGATAAGAAATTCAAATCCGTGCAGATTGGAGGCCCCTCGGGTGGTTGCATCACCGAAGAAAATCTTGATATTGAAATTGACTATAAGAGCCTAATTGCAGCAGGTGCCATGATGGGATCCGGTGGTTTGGTGGTCATGGACGAGGATACCTGCATGGTGGATGTTGCAAAGTTTTTCATGAGCTTTATCCAGCGCGAAAGCTGCGGTAAATGTATCCCATGCCGCGAAGGTACCCGGCGTATGCTCGAAATTCTTGAACGCATCACCTCTAAACCGCAGCCTGGTGATGAAAATGGAGCGCTTGAGCGTTTCAACGGCATCATTCAACTCGAAAAACTGTCAGAAGTGATTCGTTCAACCTCACTGTGCGGCTTAGGCCAAACGGCTCCGAATCCTGTGGTCAGTACACTCCGCTGGTTCCGCAACGAGTATGAGACTCATATTTTTGAGCGGAAATGCGCCACCGGTGTCTGTACAGGCTTGCGTACTTACGAAATCAATACCGAAGTATGTACCGGCTGTACCGCCTGCTCGAAGAAATGCCCTACAGGAGCCATTATCGGAGCAAAAAAAGCAGCTCATTATATCATCGAAGACAAATGCATCGGTTGCGGTTCCTGTGTGGAGACCTGTAAGTTTGATGCTATCAGCCTTGTTAAATCATAAATTCTGCAGCCATGAGCTTTTTGATCGAAGTCAATCATAAAATGGTGGAAGCCAATCCCGGAGAACTGTTGCTCGATGTTTTGAAACGCAACAAGATTCACGTGCCCACCCTTTGTTACATGAAAAATATGTTTCCCTCCGGCGCTTGCCGCATGTGTGTGGTCGAGAATCTTGCCACGGGAAAACTCATTACATCTTGCTCCTATCCGGTTGAGCAGGGCATGCGCATCGAATCGCATTCGGCCCGTGTTGTTGAAGCACGAAAAACCATTGTTGAATTATTGCTTGCCAATCATCCCGACGATTGTCTGTTTTGTGTACGCAACGAAAATTGCGAACTGCAATCTCTTTCGAAAGAGCTGAATGTTCGCGATCGCAGAATTAAAGGTGCCAAAAGTCACCACAATATCGACCGTTCGAGTCCAAGTTTGGTTCGTGACCCCGACAAGTGCATTCTTTGTGGTCGCTGCGTCAGGGTATGCGAAGAAGTGATGGGCGTTTCAGCCATCGATTTTCACCAGCGGGGAAGCAGCACAACCATTGGTACTGCATTTAATAAAGGACTGAATGTTTCGTCATGTGTCAATTGCGGGCAGTGTATCATGGTTTGTCCCACCGGCGCCTTATACGAGAAACCTCATTTTGCCGGCATTCAGGCGGCTCTAAACGATCCAAAGAAAACGGTGGTTGTACAATATGCACCATCAATTACTGTGTCGCTGGCCGAAGAATTTGGTCTGCCAGCCGGAACCGATATGAACGGAAAACTGAATGCTGCATTACGCCGCATCGGTTTTAACAATGTGTTTGATACTACTTTTTCTGCTGACCTCACCATCATGGAGGAGGCAGCTGAACTGATACATCGAATTCAGAACGGAGGCAAGCTACCCATGTTTACAAGCTGCTGCCCCGGCTGGGTAAAATTCGCCGAAGAATTTGCCCCTGAATACCTCCATAACCTGTCTTCGTGCAAGTCGCCCCAGCAAATGCTTGGTGCAGTCATCAAATCCTACTGGGCTGAAAAAGCCGGGGTGACGCCCGAAGATATTTATTCAGTAAGCATCATGCCGTGCACAGCCAAGAAATTTGAAGCCCAACGCGAGGAGATGACTCAAAATGGCATGTCGGATATCGATGCAGTAATGACCACGCGTGAATTGGCTCAATTTATTAAAATGTATGGCATCGATCTGGCTGCCATGGATGATGAAACAACTGATTCTCCGCTTGGATTCAGAAGTTCGGCCGGTAAACTCTTTGGAGGAAGCGGTGGTGTGATGGAAGCAGCCATCCGTACAGCTTATAAAACACTGACTGGTGAAGAGATGATCCGCTTCAAAGTTAACGAGATCCGTGGGCTTGAAGGCCGAAAGGAAGCCAAACTCAACATCAATGGTATTGAACTTGGGGTGGCTGTGGTCAGCGGTCTTGCCAATGCAAAACAACTCGTCGAAGAAATTCGCAGTGGCCGCAGCGACATTCATTTCATTGAGGTCATGGCTTGCCCGGGTGGTTGTATCAACGGTGGCGGACAGGTGATCGGAGTGACACAGCAAAACATCATGGCTCGTTTGCAGGCTCTCTATGATATCGATTCAAAAGAAACAGTAAAAGTAAGCCACCAGAACCCCGAAATTCAGACGCTGTACAACGAGTTTCTGCACGAACCGCTGGGACACCGCAGCCATGAGTTGTTACACACGCATTACATTAAACGAGACGTAACCTTATAATATTAATGGAGGCTATCATGGGACATCTGAATAAAGATAAGCTCGTTTTCACGGTGAAGGACCGCTGCCGCGTGTGCTACACCTGTGTACGCGAGTGTCCTGTGAAAGCCATCCGAATCATAAATGGTCAGGCAGAGGTGATCAGCGAACGCTGTATTGGCTGCGGTAATTGCGTCAATGTCTGCAGTCAGGGAGCCAAGGCATACATGAATTCCATTGACAGAGTCAACGCGTTAATGCAATTGGGGAAACCCGTGGTGGCCTGCCTTGCTCCCTCCTTTCCTGGCGAATTTTACGATTTTGGCAACTACAGGGTGCTCGTTTCCATGCTTAGGCGACTTGGTTTTGCTAAAGTGGTTGAAGTTGGATTTGGAGCTGACCTTGTATCGCGCGAAATCGGCAAACGCATGGCTGCAGAACCCGATGCATGCTTCCTCGGAAGCGATTGCCCCTCGGTGGTAGCCTACATCGAAAAATACTATCCGCATCTCAGTAGCCGGCTCATGCCGGTAGCCTCTCCCATGGTAGCAACAGTCAGGGCTTTAAGAAGCTCTTCCGATATTGAACAAACCTATGTTTTTATTGGGCCCTGCGTGGCAAAGAAAGGCGAATCGGACGAAATTGACGAGGTGCTCACTTTTGCCGAATTGCGGCAAATGTTTCTGCAGGCAAAAATCACCCCCGACCGCAATGAATGGAGCGACTTTGATGCTCCGGTGGCAGGTGCTGGTGCAGTTTTTCCGATCACACATGGTTTGCTTGAAACACTGGGACGTCAGGAACGGCTCAAGGACAACGAAATGATTGTGGCTGCAGGTGCCAACGATTTCATGGAAGTGATTGACGAATTCAGTTCGGGAAATATTTATAGTCACATGATCAACCTGCATTGTTGCACCGGTTGCCTTGTGGGTCCTGGAACAACTGGAGCCAAAAAACGGTATTTCCGCCGCAATCTGCTGAGCAAGTACCTGCGCGAAAAAGATGTGAATTTTGATCGAGAAGCGTGGGAAGAACAAATGGACCGGTATCGCGGACTTGATTTGCAGCAGCAGTTTGAGCCCGTATACCTGAAACAGGATGTGGTTGCGGAGGATAGAATTGCAGAAGTGCTGCTTCGCATGAATAAACGAAGTGCAGCCGATCTGCTGAATTGCGGAGCCTGCGGCTACCACACCTGTCGCGAGCATGCGAAGGCCATTATCAATGGGTTGGCCGAAACAGAAATGTGTTTGCCTTACAGCATCGAAGTGTTGCATAAAAGCATCGATGAGCTGAACATGACAAACGAGAAGCTTGCCGACATGCGTCAGGCACTCAAGCAAAGCGAGAAGCTGGCTGCACTGGGACAACTATCGGCAGGCATCGCCCACGAGCTGAACAACCCGCTGGGGGTGATCACCATGTATTGCAACATTCTGAAGGATGAGTTTCAGCCCGACAGCCCCTATTTTAATGATCTGCAGCTGCTGGTCGATCAGAGCGAACGTTGTAAAAATATCGTCGGCAGCCTGTTGAACTTTGCCAGAAAAAATCAGGTAAAACTCACCCAGAATAATCTGGTGGCATTTATTCGCAAAAGTCTTGAATCCATTGTTATTCCAATGAATGTTTCGTGCGAAGTCGTATCGGAATTGCGCGATGAAATGGTCAGTTTTGATACCGAGCAAATGATGCAGGCGATCACCAATCTTGAAAAAAATGCCGTTGAAGCCATGCCGGAAGGCGGAAAAATAACCGTGTTGCTGGCCGAATCGGGTCAAAATGTGGCAATAAACATTTCCGACAGCGGTACCGGAATTCCCGAAGAGCACATGGACAAGCTTTTCACCCCGTTTTTCACCACCAAGCAGCCGGGAAAAGGTACCGGACTGGGATTGCCCCTAGTGTATGGAATTATTAAAATGCACCGCGGCAAAATTGAAATTGAATCGAATGTCAATCCGGACAAAGGACCTACGGGAACAACGTTCCGGATCATCATACCAAGAAATTAACACCACAAAATCATGGAACCAAAACTCAATAAAACGGTTTTAATTGCAGACGACGACAACGATCTCCTGTTTCAGCTTAAAATGAATCTCGAGAACATGGGCTTTGATGTACTCGAGGCGCATGGTCAAAAAGAAGCTGAAGCCCTGATGGAATCGCATACGTTCGATATGGCAATCTTTGACCTCATCATGGAAAATCAGGATAGCGGATTCGTGCTGTCTTATAAGGTCAAACAAAAATTTCCTGATGTGCCGGTGATCATCGCAACGGCCGTTACCGCCGAAACAGGAATGGTTTTCGCCGTAGACGATGACATCGAGAAACGCTGGATCAGAGCCGATCTCTATCTCGAAAAGTCGCTGCGCCCCGATCAGCTGCGTCGCGAAGTGTATAAATTATTAAAAATATGATGCCATGGAAACGCTTCATGTTTTAGTGGTGGACGATGAGCCGGGTATCCGCTCAGGCATCATAAGGGTGCTCGATCGTTTTACGGTCGGGTACCCCTTTATGGAAGAAGATTTTAACTATCAACTTCATGAAGCCGGAACAGGCGAAGATGCCCTCGAAATTCTCGCGTCCACTCACATCGATATTGTTTTGCTCGACAACAAGCTGCCCGGCATCAGCGGCATTGAGGTTCTCGAACAAATCAAAGAAAAAAACTTCGATGCCTCGGTGATGATGATCACTTCTTTTGCATCACTCGATCTTGCCGTTAAGGCTATCAACAACGGAGCATACAATTTTGTTCCCAAGCCTTTTACTCCTTCTGAACTTAAAGGTGCCATCGAAAACATCTCGAAGAACCTGTTTCTGAAGAGAATGACCCGCAAACTCAACGACGAAGGCCGCGAAGCCAAGTTTCAGTTTCTTTCGGTGCTTTCGCATGAGCTTAAATCGCCGCTCAATGCCATCGAAGGTTATCTGCGTATCATGAGCGATCGTCAGGCAGGTAATGCGCTTGAAGACTACGACACCATGATTTCCCGCTCGCTTGAAAGAATAAAAGGCATGCGGACCCTCATTATGGATTTGCTTGACCTGACACGGATTGAATCCGGTTCAAAACAACGGCGAATTCTTAAAAACGATATTATCGACATCGTTCGTTCTTCCGTTCAGATGTTTGAACCCATGGCCGCACAAAGAAATATTGTGATGGATGTACTCGCTCCTGACGAATTATATCTGCTTTGCGACAAAGATGAAATCAGCATTGTAGTGAACAATCTGATTTCAAATGCCATCAAATACAATAAAGATTTTGGGCAGGTGGTTTGTGTGGTGAAAGTCGAAAACGGCAATGCCATTCTGTCGGTCAGTGATACAGGCATGGGAATGTCGCCCGACGAAACAGCTTTGTTGTTTCAGGACTTTGTACGAATTAAGAATGAAAAAACAAGAAACATCAGCGGAAGCGGTCTGGGCTTGTCAATCGTGAAAAAACTGGTGGGAATGAATGATGGAAGAATTGACGTGGAGAGTTTTCCCGACAAGGGTACCACATTTACGGTAACCCTGCCCCTGACGGCGAAGTAAACACTATTGCTGATGATATAGAATAGGTTGTTCGTTTTTAGCCGTGATCATAGGCCTTGTGATGCCATAAGATTGAGGTGTTTCGAATGTCATAAATGAGAAATACTTCAGCACTGCACTCTTTTCTGAAAAATACGAAATCGGCCAATTGAGCCGATTTTTGTATCTTGCACACCTCTTTTATTGCTTTCATGAAAATCCGCAATGTTTTCCGGCTGAAGTTTTTGCTTTTTTTGCCTGTGGCGGCATTAATCACGGCTACTGTAGTGATTGTGACCTTGTTGCTGATTAATTTATCGATCGACTCAATCAAGCGGCAAAATCAACAGAATCTTAAGCATCAGGTCGAAAGTATTGCCCGCATGTTTGAACGTGAATTGGCTGTGAAAACTGAGCGTAATCTGTCGAACCTGAAAGCTGCACACGAGTATATCTATCGCGAGCCGCTTCGTTTTTCAGGCAAAATGCGTACGCAAACCATTGTTAATCAGTTCGACGGGCAGCGTTTCGACACGCAAATGGCCGAGTGGTACCGTGGTGATGAACTCATCAATGAAAATCGCACGTTGATTGACAATGCAGTGGATGTTTTCGGTGGCACGATGACGATCTTTCAGCGCAATGATCATGGTTTTGTTCGCATTTCTACCAATGTGATCGGTGATGACGGCAGGCCTGCACTATACTCATTCATTCCCGACACCAGTGTGGTTGCCCGAACCTTATGTCAGGGCGAGAAATACTTTGGAAGGGCATGGGTTGTCAACGACTGGTATCTTACTGCATACGAACCCATACGACACAACGATTCCATTGTTGGAGCCTTGTATGTGGGCGATCAGGAAAAGGATCTGGGTGCATTGCGCAGTATTCTGCAACCGGTGCATATCGGAAACAGTGGTCGTGCCATCGTGTTTGATGCCAAGGGTCGTGTCATCATCGGCATGGCAGGTGACGAAGAAATATTTCCGTTCATCAGCGGGGTCGGCGACAGCATTGTAAGTTTTAATCAAAGCGGAGTTAACAGGACGGCGGCTGTTCAGTATTTCAGTCCTTTCGACTTTCATCTTTGTGTAGTGCAGGACGACGACCTGGAGACTCAGGGTCTGACCGGTCGTATGATCTGGCATGCAGCCCTTATCATGCTCGTGGCGATAGCAGCCCTTTTGTTGATGCTGTATTTTTTCACTTTCGATAAGTTTTACCGCTATGTTCAGGAGTTGAAGCAGTCGCGAATTGCGCTGAAAAGCACCGAGGAAGCCTTGCGTCAAAGTGAGGACCGCTTTGGAAAACTTTTTGACAGCACCGGCGATGCTATTTTTGTGACCGATCAGAGCGAAGCCATCGTTGAAGTGAATCAGGCGGCCTGCAGTGGACTTGGATACACCCGTACTGAGCTGCTTGGCATGAAGATGTCGGAAATTAAAACGCCGCGTTATGCCGCATTGGTATCGCATAACAGGCAGAAAATTTATGAGTTGGGCACATACACATTTGAATCAGTTCATGTGAGCCGCGACGGACGCGAAATTCCAGTCGAAATTACCAGTCGTGTTATTGATTATAACAACGATAAGCTGATTTTGAGTGTTGCCCGGAATATTGGTGAACGAAAAGAAAGTGAGCGTGAGATTTTAAGCACTGTGATTCGTGTCGAGGAGCGTGAACGCGAAAGATTTGCCAAAGAAATGCACGACGGACTTGGCCCACTGCTGTCGACAGTCAAACTCTATGTTAATGAACTAAAATCGGCCGGCATCAGCGAAGAAGAAAGAAATGATTTTGTGCGATATGTAAATGAGCTGCTTGACGACTCCATCACTTCCATTAAAAGTATTGCCAATAACCTGATGCCCAGAGCGATTCATCAGTATGGCCTTATCAAGGCACTTGGATCGTTCTGCGAGAAAGTTCACAACAGCAACCGCATAGCTGTTGACTTTACACACGAAGGATTTACCGAGCGGCTTGACGAAAACTCAGAGCTGATCATTTTCAGGATTGTGAGTGAACTGATCAACAACACCCTGAAACATGCACAGGCACAGAATATCAGCATTAGCCTCCGTCGTGTAGGTCCCCGTGTGTTTCTGCATTTCTCGGACAACGGGGTTGGATTCGATGCTGAAGAAATCATGAAAGCCGAAAACAAAGGCATGGGTTTGAAAAACATCACCAGCAGAATCCGGAGCGTGAACGGCAGTTTCAGAATCAACAGCGAACCGGGACAGGGATTTAGTATTGAAATTGAAATCTGACTTTATGAAAGACAGCATTGATATTGTAATTGTAGATGATCATGAGATTTTCAGAAACGGGCTGAAAATGGTTCTCGGGCGACTGAAATATGTGAAGATTCTTGCAGAAGCTCAGAATGGCGCGGATTTTCTCGCCATGTTGCCAGCGCTTCAACCCGACATTGTGCTTATGGACATCGAAATGCCGGTAATGAATGGTATTGATGCCACGCGTCAGGCGCTGAGCTTGCGACCGGATCTGAAAATTATCGTTTTAACCATGTTTAATGAAGATGAGTATATCGAGAACATGATTGATCTGGGCGTAAAAGGTTTTTTAATTAAAAACATCAACAAGGAAACCCTGGACCGGGCAATTCTGACCGTAAATAATGGAGGTTCGTTCTATAGTGAGGAGTTGTTTAATTTTTTCACACGACAAGTCATTAAGGAACCACGAAAGCCCGGCGAAGAAATTAAGCTGACCCGTCGGGAGAAGGAAATCCTTCAACTCATCTGTGAGGGATTAAGCAACAAAGAAATTGCCGATGCACTGTATGTGAGCGAGCGCACAGTGATTGGACATAAAACCAATCTGCTGGCAAAGCTGAACTGCAAAAACACGCTTGCGCTGGTTTCATTTGCCATTAAGAACAAGATGGTGGTAATCTGATTTATTATCGGCTGAAGTCATTTTTTTGAAAGATTATATTAAGGTAAGAGTATTTTATCCTAAGCTTTATTTAGGTAGGGGAATACCGTTTAGGCGTTTTTCTGTGAATCATTATAGGGTGAAAGATTGATTTTATGCGGAATTTTCATAAAACATCCACAAAATTGATTTTTTTCTTCAATTAAATTAAAAAAAATCAACACGAATGTTGATTTGTGTCAAAATATTTTATAACATTGCCCCGCAATTGTCAAAACAACGAGTTACTAACCTTAAATTGTGGTATTATGTCTATCAATGAGAAAGTGAATGCTTTCATGGCAAAAGTGATTGCCAAGAACCCGAGTGAAGTTGAGTTTCACCAGGCTGTGCGTGAGGTTGCTGAGTCCCTCATGCCTTTTATCGAAGAGAATCCCAAGTATGACGGTCTGCTGGATCGCATTGTTGAGCCGGAGCGAGTGATCATGTTCAGGGTTCCCTGGCTGGACAAAAACGGCAATTTTCAGGTTAACCGTGGTTTCCGCATCGAGATGAACAGCGCGATTGGACCTTACAAAGGCGGATTGCGTTTCCACCCGACCGTGAATCTTGGCGTCCTGAAGTTCCTGGCTTTTGAACAGGTTTTCAAAAACTCACTGACCACACTGCCGATGGGTGGTGGAAAAGGTGGATCAGATTTCGATCCTAAAGGAAAAACCGATGCAGAAGTGATGACCTTCTGTCAAAGTTTCATGACCGAACTGCAGCGTCATATCGGACCCGACACTGACGTTCCTGCCGGAGACATTGGCGTTGGTGGCCGCGAAATCGGTTTCATGTTTGGTCAGTACAAGCGTATCCGCAACGAGTTCACCGGTGTACTTACCGGAAAAGGTCTCGATTGGGGTGGTTCACTCATTCGTCCTGAGGCAACCGGCTATGGCCAGGTGTATTTTGCTGAAGAAATGCTGAAAACACGCGGTGAAAGCTTTAAAGGCAAAACCGTTGTTGTTTCAGGTTCTGGAAACGTGGCACAGTATGCAACCGAGAAAGCTACACAACTGGGTGGCAAAGTGGTTACATTGTCTGATTCTGCCGGATTTATCTATGATCCTGCCGGTATCGACAAGGAAAAACTGGAGTATGTGATGTGGCTGAAAAACGTCAAACGCGGACGCATCAGCGAGTATGCACAGAAATACGGTTGTGAGTATATTGAAGGTAAAACCCCATGGGGAATCAAGTGCGATATCGCATTGCCTTCAGCTACACAGAACGAACTGAACGGCGATGACGCCAAAACACTCATCAGCAATGGATGTATGTGTGTCAGCGAAGGCGCCAACATGCCTTCAACTCCTGAGGCAGTTGAGTATTTCATCGAGAAGAAAATTCTCTTCGGACCTGGTAAAGCAGCTAATGCCGGTGGTGTGGCCACTTCGGGTCTCGAAATGTCGCAAAACAGCATGCGTTTAAGCTGGACTCGCGAAGAAGTGGATCAAAGACTCCACAACATCATGATCAACATTCACAAAACCTGCGAAAAGTATGGTAAGCAAAGCGATGGCTTCATTAATTATGTAGCTGGAGCTAATGTTGGTGGCTTTGTAAAAGTTGCCGATGCTATGCTTGCACAGGGTCTTGTGTAAGCTCACTGCAATGAGCAAACCATGCGCCTCCGGATTTTTTCCGGGGGCGTTTTTTTATTCGTAATCTGATGGATCGCCGCTGATATTACACGAAATACCTGCATTTGACAATTTCGAAACAATGATGTGGATCATCGAATCTCTGACAAGAAGATTCATGGAGCATTGATTATCGAAAACCTGATTCATGATTTTTACACCATCGGTTTGAATAATCTGCATCACGGAGTTTATTTCCGGGTATGTGAAAGCCAAATTTAATGTGTGTGCAGTGTGCTTTTCTACAATCAATGCTTCGTCGAGGGCCATTCTGGTCGCAGTTTTATAGGCATTGATAAGACCAGGGACGCCCAGTTTCGTGCCACCGAAATATCTCACCACTACGGCAAGAACGTTGGTGACTCCTGCCGACAAAAGCTGATTGTGAATAGGTTTTCCAGCACTGCCTGATGGCTCCCCGTCATCACTTGAGCGAAATATCTCTTTTTGATACCCAATAATGTAGGCAAAGCAATGATGTCGGGCATCGTAATATTCCTTTCGGAGCTGAGCCTGAATATCTTTTACCTGAGTTTCGGAAACAACCGGAAAAACATGTCCGATGAAGCGGCTGTTTCGGTCTTTGAAAACAGCCTGGCCAGATTGTTTTATTGTCAGAAACGAATCATCCATTTCCCAATGCGATTAAAACGATGGCTGCCAATGCTAGCCCAAGTCCGAATATGTTGAGCCCACTCATTTTTTCCCTGAAGAATACCAAACCGGTTACTGCGCCTAAGCATACTATTCCTGCATTAAACACAGGTACAAATACGGTCACATCTATCACCGTCAGTCCTTTCAGAAAAAATAAAGTAGAATACCAGTTCAGCAGCCCAAGAATGATTCCGGCAATGATGTTTTTCCACTGAATGCGTTTGTGATGCCTAATGCTGTCGATGGCAACAAACAATGCGCTGATAATGAATGCAATCCCGAATGCTGAAGTGAGGTAGCTCACCAGTTCATGATCTCCTTCCAGAAAGAAATATTGTGCTGCCTTCAACAACGAATCGTTTGATCCATTGCCAATAAACAACAACAATGGTAATAATAATACGGCGGATTTGAGGTGAAAGTGTTCGTTTCGTCTGAATATAAAATAGAAGGCAGGCAGTGAAATGATTATGCCTGCAATTTTTAGAGCTTGTATCGATTCACTGAAGATGAGGAACCCAAGCATAACAGGAATCAGCACTGACATTTTGCTGCTTACCGACGTGATTGCAATGCCCACTTTTGCTGTCGATTTTGCGAATACAAAGAATGTCAGTATAAGCAGAACTCCCGAGGCAATGCTCAGTGTAAACCATTGTGCATGAAAATAGCTGCTTGAATACTGGGGCGTGACGGTGATATAGCCTGCAAGAAAAGCGACAATGTAGTTTGTTGCTATCGCTTGAAGGGTGTTGATTCCAAATTTCGGAAACAGTTTGAAGCAAACCATGATCAGCGTCGAAGAAACTAAAGCCAAAATCAGCCAGATCATAGTGATTGATTTACAAATATTTGCACCAAATCATTTCCGTATTGGGCTCTATCTTTTTCTATGGCATGGCTCAATACCGGTGCCTGAAGCCCTTTCTCAAAAGTTTTATTCCCGGTCAGAACACGGGCTTCATCCCAAAGACCACTGTGAATAAATGACTGCAGTGTTTTACGTCCACCTTCAATCATCAGGCTTCCAATGTTTTTTTCGAAAAGTTTGACTAAAATACTGTGTATAATTGTATGATCGAAATCTATTTTGATGTATTCTGCTTTTTCCGTGGTTGCATTTTTATGCGGATTGAAAACTAAAGTTTTCTGATCCTGATTGAAGATATTGAAATGCTCACCTGGGAGGGCATCAGTTACAAGTATTCTTTGAGGGTTTCTGCCGGTCCATTCCCGAACAGTGAGTTGCGGATTATCGTTTTTCAGGGTGTTGTATCCGATAAGAATGGCCTGTTCTTGTGCGCGCCAGCGATGAACCAATGTTTTTAATTCGGGTCCGGTAATCCAGTTGTTTTTTAATGAATCAGCAGGATTGGCCCGGTCAATATCAATGAAACCATCGCGGGTTTGAGCCCATTTAAGAATAATGTAAGGCCTCTTCTTTGAATGAAAGGTGATAAAACGACGGTTTAGCCAGCGGGCTTGCTGTTCAAGAATTCCTGTGTTTACTTCAATATTCGAATCAATTAGTTTTTGAATTCCATTGCCTGAAACAAGTTCATTTGGATCTTGCATGGCAATAACAACCCTGGGAATGCCCATCCCGACAATCAGGTCAGCACAGGGCGGTGTTTTTCCCTGATGGGAGCAGGGCTCCAGATTTACGTATATTGTGCTTTCCTTCAGCAAAGCCTTGTCCGCTACAGCCCTGATGGCATTCACTTCGGCATGTGGACCACCAAATCGCTCGTGAAATCCTTCTCCAATGATGCTTCCCTGATGAACAATTACCGCGCCCACATAAGGATTGGGTTCTGTTTGCCCAAAGCCTTTTTCGGCCAGCTGCAGACAGCGCTGCATAAAGTGGTCATCGGAATTCATGATGCGAAATTAAGAAATGTTTGCTTGTCTCAGGTTCATTGGGGCCTTTTTGACTAAATTTGTCATCATGAAACCTGCGACTATTCGCGAGATATTATCAAATATGAGCTCATCGCTCGGCCAAGCTTATGGCGATGATTCTGAAGGGAAGGCGGTGGCTGAATTACTACTAGCCGACCTGCTTCAAACCACTAGAGCTGGGCTGTACAGTATTGGTGAGGGGATTTCCGACCCTCAATTATTGGGTCAAATTCAGCATGGTTTCGATCGGCTGATGAACCATGAGCCAATTCAGTACATTTTGGGGAAATCGTGGTTTAATGGACTCGAACTACATGTCGCCCCAGGGGTGCTTATTCCCAGACCGGAAACAGAGGAGCTTGTTGAATGGGTAGTGAAAAACCATCAGCATGAATCTGATCATGTGCATTTTGTAGATATTGGAACCGGAAGCGGATGCATTGCTCTGGCTCTGAAAAAGGAAATGCCACAGGCATTGGTAACCGGTATCGATATTTCTGACGAAGCCCTGAAGGTAGCAGCTCTGAATGCCAGAAGACATCATCTCGATGTGGTTTGGATGAAACGTGATGTATTTCAATGGCATGAGCCGATTAGCTGCCACCGGAAACTGGTGATCGTTAGCAATCCTCCCTACGTACTTGAGATTGAGAAAACCGGAATTGCCCCAAGAGTGTTACATGCCGAACCCCACCTTGCTTTGTTTGTCCCCGACACAGACCCATTGAAGTATTACCGCCAAGTTTTACAAATTTTCGGCCAGTCAGCCAATTCGTTCTGGTTTGAAGTGAACCCGATTTGTGTCCCGTTGTTCAGTAACATTCTCGATATCGATGGCTTTGGGGCACATTGGCGTCATGATTATTCAGGGAAATTGCGCATGCTGGCTTTTTCAAGACACAATGTGTTGTAAATAAAGCAGTTGAGACTTTTTTATAAGAAATAGTTAAGCTCACTGTTGTGCAATTTGTTCATTTCTTCGTGTCGGACCGGATTGGAGATGGTTGACCATTCACCGAAATGATGTACTTTTACATAAAATTTCAATCGTCATTAAACGTTTGATTTTTTCTTTCATCTAAAAACCAAATTTTTCGACATGAAATCATTATTCGGAGGGTTATTTGTTTTGTTTATCCTGTTATCAGGAGGCATGACCCGAAATGCACAGGGTCAGGACATAGAATTTAAAAAGACCGCGTCCTGGGAGTTTTTGTATGAAATCGACGGAGTTAACTTTTATTATATGGTGGCCGAATGTCACGATGATGCAAATTCATATCATCGTGAATATGTGCTGATTAAACTTGAGAACACCAACGATTACACCATAGTTGCCGAGTGGGATGTTGAAAGCTATTACAACGGTGTTTGCCGTAATTGTGGTGATAAACTTAGTCCCGAACAGCACCGGATGGTTGAGCTTGCAGGCAATTCAAGTACCGAAGGCCGCTGTTTTACTCCGGGTGATAAAACCCTGAAAATTTTCAGCCGTTTCTTGAATTACAATGATCCGATATCCACTTTGACTCGTTTTGATTTAATCAACAAGTCGGTTCGTCAAAAATAAGGGGACAACAACAATGAAGAATATCCTGATTGCATCGTTATCCATTCTTTTACTTTCTGTTACCATTCAGAAAGCTTCTGCCCAGTGTACCGTGACAGCATCGGCATATCCTACAACGGTCTGTGCGGGTGATCCTGTTACACTGACCTCAACAGGTGCTTGCGGTTACCTGATGTACAACGACTTTAACAACGGAACAGCCGGAGCCGGCTGGGTTGCTACCACAGGAGTCACTTTTACCAATCCTTGTAATCCGGCTTCCGACGGAACCATCTATATGTGGATGGGATCTTCGGTTCCAATTCCCAGAACATTGACCACCATTGATTTTAACGTCAACGGTGCTTGCGAAATCGCTTTCGATATGAAGTACGCCATCCAGTCACAATCATCACCATGCGAAGGAATTGATGAGTATGACGAAGGCATCACCCTGCAATATTCTATCAATGCCGGATCAACCTGGGTCGACATTGCCTATTTCAGGCCTGACGGCGTGATCTTGCCCAATGCCATTGCACCTGGTACCAACAATACTTCGATCACGAATTATAACACTAGCCTCACGGTTTGGAATAACTACTCCTTCCCCGTCCCTTCTGCTGCCCAAACACCATCAACTCGTTTTCGCTGGATTCAGCAGGATTATTCCAGTATGAGTAATGACCACTGGGGTCTTGACAATATTGAAATTCTTTGTCCTTCAAATGTCCTTGTCAATTGGTCGCATGGACCAACGGTATTTGATCCGCCTCTGGTTTATCCTACATCTGATACCACTTATATTGTAACCATTACTGATACAGTCAGTGGATTAACTGCAACCGACAGTGTTTTTATCGATGTGAAGCCTATTCCAACATCGGACTTTGATGTTGTTTCGCCCATTTGCAGCGATCTGACCACTACCATTAATTACACTGGTGTTGCATCTACAGCAGCATCTTACAATTGGCTGTTCAGTGGTGGCACGGTGATTAGCGGTTCAGGCGATGGCCCATATGTGGTTTCCTGGCCTGTTGCCGGAACAATGTATGTAAGTCTTGAAGTGACCGATAGTGGATGTACAAGCCCTGTGACCTATGATTCAGTAGTTGTCAATCCTGCTCCTGTTGCTTCCTATGCTGTCGATGACCAGAACGGATGTGCTCCTCATGGTGCTCAGTTTACCGACATGTCAAACCCCGGTGGTTCAGCTTGGAATTGGAATTTTGGCGATGGTGCTTCCAGTACTGCTCAGAACCCATTGCACACTTACACAACAGAGGGATTATATGATGTTACTCTTATTGTTACTACGGCTGCCGGTTGCGATGACACTCTGTTTTACAATAATTTTATCGAGGTATATGATCAGCCAGTAGCACAATTGTCTGCCGACCCAACCATTACTTCAATTGTTGATCCGGTCATTAATTTTAGCAGCAATAGTACTGGCGTAAATGACTGGCAATGGAGCTTCGGCGACGGTGGTACCTCAACAAGCCCACCTGATGTGTCTCATGAATATACAAACGATGGCCTTTTCAATGTGATACTTATTGTCACTTCGGCCAATGGTTGCTCAGACACAGCTATGATTCAGGTACAGGTGATCGCTGAGCCTTCGTTCTACAATGTAATTACACCCGACGGCAATGGCCAGAATGACGTGTTTACTATTTTGAATGCAGAGCGAATCAATAATCGTCTCGTGGTTTTCAACCGCTGGGGTAAAAAGGTTTTCGAAGCCGAAAACTACGCCAACACATGGGATGGAGATAACCTTGCCGATGGTACATATTATTATATATTTACCTATGGTGTTGAAATGGAGAAGGAATATCAGGGAACTCTCACCATTCTCCGTCAGTAAAAAAACTAGCATTTCATGAAAGACCGTTTTCTAAACGGTCTTTTTTTTATAAAAAAACTGTAATTTAACGCCAAAAAAATAATGGAAGCAAAACTGTGTCTTGAGTGCAGCGAGCCACTGCTTGGAAGAGCCGATAAAAAGTTCTGCAGCGACCAGTGTAGAAATACATATAATAACAGGCTCAACAGCGATTCGACTAATCTTGTCAGGAATATTAATAATCAATTGAGGAAGAACAGACGCATTCTGTCGGAACTCAATCCAGAAGGGAAGGTCAAATTGCATAAGGATATCATGCTTTCCCGGGGCTTCTCTTTTAAGTTTGTCACACATAGTTATACAACTCAAAAAGGGACAACCTATTATTTTGTATACGATCAGGGTTATCTTCAACTCGATGATGGTTACTATTTTTTAGTGGTTGATAAGAAAATGCTGGAGAAATAGGCGCATGGCTCAACGAATTCACTTTATTGCCATTGGCGGGGCTGCAATGCATCAGCTTGCTATCGCTCTTCACTTAAATGGTCACCATGTTACAGGGTCAGATGATGAGATTTTTGACCCGGCATTGACGAACCTGAAAATGCATGGCCTGATTGAGGAATCATATTTTTGGGATAGCAGGCGGATTACTCCGGATATTGATGTGGTGATTCTGGGGATGCATGCAAGATCAGATAATCCTGAACTTCAAAAGGCACTTGAAATAGGACTCGATGTGGTCTCTTTTCCCGAATTCATCTATCGAAATAGCCAAACAAAGAAAAGGGTTGTTATTGGGGGTTCTCATGGCAAAACCACCATCACATCCATGATCATGCATGTATTGCGTGACTGCGGCCGGCCATTTGACTATCTTGTTGGCTCGCGGATTGAAGGATTTGATGTGATGGTGTCATTGTCCGACGAGCATGATTTAATGGTCATTGAAGGTGATGAATACTTGTCGAGTTGCCTTGACCACAGACCAAAATTCCATGCTTATCACCCTGATATTGCGGTAATAAGTGGCATCGAGTGGGATCATATTAATGTTTTTCCAGATTACTCAGATTATTTAAATGCGTTTGTGGTTTTTACCCGAATGGTTCCTCACGGAGGCTCGATTGTGTGGTGTGAAAACGACGAAGCCGTACGCAATATGATGGAAAAATACGATGGACAAGCTCATTGCATTCCTTATCAGGCGATGCCAAGCGAGCTGAGGGGTGGAGGAGTCTCAGTACTGTATGAGCAAACCCCTGTTCCTGTTTCGGTGTTTGGAGAACACAACATGCAAAACATGTCAGCAGCCTATCATGTATGTAGTTTACTCGGCATATCCGGGGAATCATTTTTCGCTTCAATTTCAACTTTCAATGGTGCGGCCCGCCGCCTTGAGCGTATTTTCGAAAACAGCTCGCTGAAGGTGTATAGAGATTTTGCTCATGCTCCAAGTAAGCTAAGAGCTACCGTTCGTGCAGTCAGGTCTCGTTTCCCTGAAGCTAAACTTCTTGCCGTCTTTGAATTACATACTTTCAGCAGCATGAACCGTGCGTTCCTGCCTCAATACAGTGGAGCACTCGATTTGGCAGATGTTCCGGTTGTGTTTTTCTCTCCCCACGCCTTTGAATTGAAAAGACTTGTGCCTTTTACCCCGGATGAAATTCGCGACGGGTTTGCCTGCGACGGTCTGCAGGTGTTTAGCGGGGTGAAGGATCTTGAGCAATTCATTAAGCAACACCTGAATGACAATATGGTGCTGTTGTTGATGAGTTCCGGAAATTTCGACGGTATGAAATTTGACAATTTGTTTGATGTGAAGTCTTAAAAACCTTAACTTTGTAAAAAAAAGGAGAATTTTGTCATGAAAAACAGCACATTGATTATTACTGCGCTATTGATGGTAATATCAGTGGTGACTTTTGCGCAGGAAAAGCCTACCATTCAGTTTCAGTCAAAAGTGTTTGACTATGGATTAATCAAAGAAGAAAACGGCCCTCAGAAGGGTGTTTTCACTTTTACGAACATTGGCAACGATACGCTTCTGATCATATCAGTTCGGCCAAGTTGTGGTTGTACCGCTTCTGATTACACAAAGGATCCTGTCTTGCCGGGAGGAAGTGGAAAAATTGAGGCAACCTATAATCCGCAGGGCCGACCCGGCGAATTTAATAAGGCCATTACCGTAACCACCAATGATCCTGACAACCAGTCGGTGGTGCTAACCATTAAGGGAAATGTTCAGGCAAAACCAAAATCGAAAGCCGACAATTATCCAAATAAAATTGGAAATCTTTATTTTAAAACCAATCATCTTGCATTCCAGGATATTAAGGATAATGAGGTGAAAACCGACACCTTTAAAATGTTTAACAACAGCGGAAAGGTGATGAACATTAAATTCAATGAACTGCCAGCATTTCTTACGGTGCAAATCAAAGATGCTGTACTCCAGCCCGAAATGGAAAGCTATATTGTTGTGACATTCAATGCCAAACAAAGAGCCGATTATGGTTATGTCTTTGATAAATTTTTCCTGACTACCGATGATGCCGATCAGCCTGAGAAGTTGCTCTATGTTAGCGCAAATATTCTTCAGGATTTTTCATGGATGACAGAGAAGGACAAAAAGAAAGCTCCACATATCCTGTTTGAGAGCGAATCATTCGATTTCGGAACCATAAAGGAAGGCAATAATGTCGAGTATAGTTTTAAATTTACGAATACCGGCAAATCAATGCTTAAAATTCTGAAAACTAAAGCAAGTTGTGGCTGCACCGCAACTGATCCGGTGAAAACAGAACTGAAGAAGGGTGAATCCAGCGAGATAAAAATTGTTTTCAATACATCAGGCCGCAAAGGCAACCAACATAAAACCATTACTGTGATCACCAACGATCCTGACAAGCCAGTGATTGTGCTGCATGTTCAAGGAAACATCGAATAACATTTAAGCCTGCTGATAAGCAGGCTTTTTTTTAAGTTTGTTTTGACTCAGTCCCGCTGAATATAAATTCGTTTAACACGGGCTGAAACTGATGTCAGAGCTTCGTATGGGATAGTGCTCATGGCCAAAGCATATTGATACAATGGCCTTTCTGGCCCAAAAATCTGCACTTCGTCGCCTTCGCTGATGCCATCAAGCCCGGTAATGTCGGCCATGCACATATCCATGCAAATGTCACCAATCAGCGGAGCCAAATGACCATTGATGCTCACGTTCCAGTTTCCATTTCCCAACCTTCGACTGAGACCATCGGCATAACCAGCAGCAAGAGTGGCTATTTTGCGAGGTTGGCTGTTAATGGCTTTCCTGTTGTATCCAACTGATTCGCCTGCTTCGATGTTTCGGATCTGAATAACTTTTGTTCGCAGTGTGGCAACTTGCTTAAAATCTGAGTCTTCTGACCCAGTTGGGTCGGCACCATAGAGACCGATGCCTGTACGAACCATATCGAACTGCGATTCAGGAAACCTGAGAATGGCTGCTGTATTTGCAATATGTTTCATTATTGGGTAGCCTAGTCCAGCTGAAAGGCGTTTGGACATTTTTTCGAAAAGCTGTATTTGGTTCCTTGTAAACTCATCGTATGCAGAATCATCACTAGCAGAAAAGTGAGAAAAAACCGATTTCACTTTCAGCAAACCACCCGTATTTAATATTTCGGCAATCAATGGTTCGATGTCATTATCAGCAAACCCCAAACGATGCATTCCAGTGTCGAGTTTAATGTGCACTCCAATGGGGGACGGGTCTTTGGCATATTCGTTCATGGCAGCAAGTAGTTGCTGAAGTGTTTTGAGGTTGTAAACTTCAGGTTCAAGCTGATAACGGATCATGAAGTACATGCTGCTTTCCTCGGGGCTCATCACCATGACTGGCAAAGAAATTCCGGCTTTTCGAAGCATCACACCTTCATCCGCATACGCAACTGCCAGATAATCGATGCGGTGATATTCCAGGTGTCGCGCAATTTCAACTGCACCGCTTCCATAGGCAAAGGCTTTCACCATTGCCATCATTTTTGTATTCGGGTTTAGTTTGCTGCGTAATAAATTAAGATTATGGGTCAGAGCCTGAAGATCTGTTTCAAGAATAGTTTCATGTGCTTTTTCTTCGAGCAGTTTGCTGATTTTCTCGAATTCAAAAGCTCGTGCACCCTTAAGTAAAATCATTTCATTCTCGAACGATGCAAGGTCGTGATGATTAAGGAAATCGCTGGTTGAACGGTAGAAAATGGCTTTTTCTCCAAAACGGTTTCTTGAAGCAAATAAAACAGGGCCAATGCCAATAAACTGATCGATTCCACGCAATGAAATCATCTGTCCTATTTCCTGAGCAAGGATGTCACCCTTTTTTCCCGACTGCAAAATATCAGAAAGAATGATTGTCTTTTTCTGATATTGTCTGTTTTTTTCAAGAAAATCGATAGCGATTGAGAGCGAATTGATGTCGGAATTGTAGCTGTCGTTGATAATTGTACACCTGTTTATGCCCTCCTTGAGTTCAAGTCGCATCTCAACCGGCGTTAGCTTTTTTAGGCCTGCTGCAATTTCATGATTCGAAAATCCTTCGGAAAGCATGAAAGCCCAACAATGCATCATGTTTTCAACTGAAGCATGATCCTGATAGGGAAGAACAACTGTGAGCGATTGACCTTCGTATTCAGCAGTGACCGTTGTGCCCTGATCATCCGCAATCATATGAATGATTCTGAGTCTGGCATCGCTTTGACGGCCCCATGAAAACAAATCAATTTTTCGTCCTAATCCACTGCTGATAATGGTTTGCTGAATTTCATGATGATCGGTGCAGAAAACAAGTTTTTTACAGCCCACAAACAAAAGCAGTTTCTCTGCAACTTTCTGCCGCTGGTTGATGAAGTTTTCGTCGTGTGCGGCACCAATATTTGTGAATATTCCTGAATCGGGTTTGATGATCGATTCGAGGTGGCTCATTTCACCAACCTGCGAAATGCCCGCTTCGAAAACAGCAATATCATAATCATTACTGAGCTTGCTTACCGAGAGTGGAACCCCAACCTGACTGTTGTATGATTTTGGCGATCTGAGCACATTATATTTCATCGACAGCAATTGCGATAACCATTCTTTCACCATTGTTTTTCCGTTGCTTCCGGTGACAGATACAATTGGAATACTGAATTTTCTGCGGTGAGCCGAAGCAAGCAATTGCAAGGCTTTCAATGTGTCGTCGCACTGTAAAATGCTGATGTCATTGCTGAGGAAAGAATCTGAAGGAGGTTCGGAAACAATAAAGATACGGCACCCTTTTTCAACAGCTTCTTCCAGAAAAAGATGGCCGTTGTGACGTTTGCCAATCAGAGCAATAAATACAGTTTCGCTGTTCCCATTCAAATGGCGGCTGTCGACTGCGATATCGTTTATTGAATTGTGTTTTTCGCTGCGCTGAACAATTTTTGCCCGGCACACAATGGCCAATTCTTCGATGGTGAATTGAACAGCTCCCATGCTTGTGATCATTTGCCCTGAGACATGCGATTGCGGAAAATTTCAACTCCAAGAAGCAGTGCGTTGGTGAAAGAGTTGCACGAAGCTGCATTTTTTCCGGCAATGTCATAGCCGGTTCCGTGTGCGGGAGATGTTCTGATCAGCGGTAGGCCTGCAGTGAAATTCACTCCATCCTCAAAGGCCAGAAGTTTGAATGGAATGAGCCCTTGATCATGGTACATGGCGAGAATACCATCGTATTTTCTGAACGCTCCTTTTCCGAAAAAGCCATCGGCAGGAAATGGACCAAAAACATTGATGTGGTTTTCGAATGATTTTCGAATAGCAGGCTCAATAATATCTTTTTCTTCTTGTCCAATCAAACCATCATCTCCGGCATGAGGATTCAAACCCAGCACGGCAATTTTTGGATTTGAAATGCCGAAATCTACACGGAGTGATTCGGCCATGATTTTAATCTTCTTTTCTACAAGCTCAACACTTAATGATTTTGAAACCTGATTGAGTGGAATATGTCCCGTCACCACTCCTATGCGGCAGGCCGGACTAACCATGATCATCATGTAATCCTGAGATGCATATTTTTCGGCCAGGTATTCCGTATGACCTGGGAAATGATATGTTTCGCTCTGGATGTTGCTTTTGTTAATGGGTGCCGTGACCAAAATATCGGCATGCCCGGCCTGAATATCAGTGATGGCCATTTCAAGGGCCTTGTGAGCCAGTTGTCCGGCAACGCGATCAGATTTGCCAAATTCTATTTTAATTTCATCATTGATGATGTTTAAAATGTAGGGTTTGCCTGCCTTTAGTTGAGACAGATCGCGAATCAGGGTTAGCTGATAATCATTGACAGTAATGGTTTTACGGTGATATGAAGCAGCTTTTGAATTGCCATAGATCACTGGAATGCAGAAATCTAGAATCCGGCTGTCGCCCAGAGATTTTAATATCACTTCGTAGCCAATTCCATTCACGTCGCCATGGGTAATGGCGGCCACAACTTTTTTATGTTCACGTTCTTTCATCTGGAGCTATGATTATGAAGCAGACAAAAGTACTGAAATAAATCGATACGCTGTTTAATGGCAATTGCAGCTGTTCGAAAAATAAATGGTTGTTTCCGGGAGCATGGTTTGAATCTTTTCCTGCGCTTCGCGCGTCATATAAATGACCCGCATATCGAGGAATTGAAGGTTTTCACTTATTTTGGATATTTCCACGGGTAGTTCATCCACCTCGGTACCCCAAAGATCGAGAACAGCCAGATTGTTCAGCAAACCTATACTCCCACACAAGCTTTCCAATGGATTCTGATTCAGAATCAATGTTCTAAGTTCTTTGCAGGCACCAATTTCTTCAGGAACAATGGTGATTTTATTCCGCGAAAGATTGAGAACCCGAAGCTTTGTTAATCCGGATATGTTATCTGGGATGCTTTGAATTTTGTTTCTTTTCAGATCAAGATAAACCAGATTTTTGCAAAGGAATATTTCTTCTGGAATGGTCTTGAGCTTTTGTTTCGATAAGTCGATGTAATATACACTGTCAGGCTGTTCACGAATATCATCAAGGCTTGTGTAAATGGTTACCTGCGATGGATCAGGACGGTCGCCCTGCATATCTTGCTGAGCCATCGTCATTGCCGACAGTGCACAGGTTAAAAGTATATAGATCGATGGCTTTAACATACTCTTCCGAAGTATTGTAACGCACGGTCCCTGTCTTTTCGTATCTGATTCACCAATTCGGCCCGTCCAGGAAATTTCATTTCCTGGCGCAGATGAAGCAGAAAGTATATGGTCAACTGTTCACCATATATGCTTTGGTCAAAATCAAATAAATGCACCTCGCTTTGAAGACTACTGCCATTAAAAGTTGGCCGGTTTCCAATATTGATGAGCCCTTCGTATGCGGTGTCGCCCCATATGGCTCGAATAATGTAAACCCCTGCTGCCGGGAGCATTTTCATTGGATGAAGCGTTTTCAGATTGGCTGTTGGAAAGCCCAGCTCTTTGCCAATCCCAAAGCCAGAAACAACTTCACCTGTGAAGAAATAGTGATAACCAAGCATTTCATTGGCCAGCTGAATGTCAGATGACGATAAAATGTTCCTTATTTTTGTAGAGCTAATCTGGAATCCGGCGTTGCTAACTGCAGGGATCTGATGCAGCGAAAAGCCCAATTCGTGGCTTAGCTTCGAAAGCAACGCGTAGTCACCTTCACGGTTCCGGCCAAATAGATGATCATGACCGATCACCAAACTCTTCATCCCCAATGAACCAATAAGAACGTCTCTGACAAATGCATCAGCCGGCATGGACGCAAATTCATTGCTGAATTCCTGCTCATATAGGTAATCGATGCCATGACCGGCGAGGAGAACTCTTTTCTCTTCAGGAGAACTCAGAATTTTTAGTTCATCTGCATCTTTCTGTAGAACAAATCGCGGATGCTCCCTGAATGTGAAAATGAGGGTGTCTAGATTTGCAGCATCAGCAACGGATTTCAGAAACCGGATGATTTCTGCATGGCCGAGGTGTACCCCGTCGAATGTTCCCACTGTAACACAGGTTCCCCGGCTTTTACCTCGTAACGCTTCTTTGCCTGAAATGGTTTGCATAAAACAGTTGTGAATGCAAAAGTACGACAATCCTGAACATATCAGCCGGGAATTCAGTAGTCGATTCTAAACCACCAGTCTTTGTGCCTGTTCAGGTCGATGAATGTGCTTTGGGGCGTGGAGGACTTGCTGAGCAATGTCCATGGGGGGGCCAGAATCATGTATTTTTTTTGCTGAAAAGAGCTTAGATTTGGTGCGAAAACAGCATCTATCGGATTGTTGCGAGCCGGCAATGGTGGCAGGTAGCGTTTATCCCACATGAATATAGTACGCGAGCCAAATGCAATTACATTTTTGTTTCGAAACACGGCCCCATCGTCGAAATCTGAGCTTACAAGCTTGATAAATAATCTGTTGCGCTCGGCGTATTTTGAAAGACGATTCAGAACAAATGCCGAAGGGTTGGAGTTTAGTTGTTCAGGTTCTATGATATACAATGTGCCTGCGACTTGTGCTCCCCCAATGTACTGTCGGCCGTCCTTCAACACAAAACAAAATGCCGGGTCAGCTTGATTGCTCTGCCAGTGGCTGATCGTGATCAGGCAGGCTACCGATAAGGCGGGAAGCAGCAGACGCGAATTCTTATCGCGGAAAACAAAGTATAGAAGCAAGAGGAGTAAACCCATCAATAAAGCGGTGATTTCTGAAATGTACAATGGCCCGG
>CAZLHV010000018.1:0-28079 GCA_964559205.1 uncultured Bacteroidaceae bacterium | reverse complement strand
GATCAGTCAGGTATGTTTTGTGGAAAGGCAAAGGCAAAAAAAAAGCCGGCAACGGCCGGCTTCTGTAGTTTAATGTGGTTTTACTATCCCTGAAGGATAAAACGGATGGGAAGGTTGAAGTACACACGAACAGGCTTGCCACGCTGTTTGCCGGGCTGCCATGAAGGCATGTTTTTCACTACTCTGATGGCTTCTTCGTCGCAACCACCACCAATTCCACGCATAATTTTTGTGTTTGAAATAGAACCATTGGGTTCAACCACAAACTGAACATACACCGTACCCTGAATATTGCTTTCCTTGGCAAGTTGTGGATATTTGATGTTGTTTCTCAGGTAGTCCATCATGGCCGATTCGCCTCCCGGAAATGAAGGTTGTTCTTCAACAATGGTAAAGATTTCCTGCTCGGCAATAACAACTTCTTCGTCATTGTCAGGAGCAACAAAATCACCAACCTCGGTATCTTGATCATCCTCAACATTAATATCGAGATCGTCCTGAACTTCCACGTCATCATCAACGATTTCGAGTAAAGTGGTTTGAGGTTCCGGTCGTGGAGGTTCAGGTTCTTCCTGACGGGTAATTTCAGCCATTTCTTCGTCCATGACAACAAGTTGGGTATTCATCATCTGGTTGTCGTTCTCGTCGTATTTTTTCCACTCAAAGCTCATGAATACAACAACCAGAGAGACAATCAGACCGGCTTCGAGAAAAAAGAATTTGAATTTCTCGAGATCGTGTTTTGGATCTTTTTTAATTTCCATGGCAATTCAGTTTTTATATTTTGCTCAAAGATGCATTTCTGTTAGCATTTCACAAACCGGTTTTCAGTGAAAGGCAGCTCCGGGCAAGTTAATGGGGGAAATGTCAGTGACCAGTGTGATTTTTGTATTGTTCAGCACTCAACAGATCGTTAAGTTGAGCTGGGTCTGAGAGTTTGATTTTAACGATCCAGCCATCGCCATATGGATCTTTGTTTACGAGGTCAGGGGTTTCTTTCACTTTTTCGTTAAACTCGAGGACTTCTCCGCTTACAGGCATAAAGACATCGCTGACGGTTTTCACGGCTTCGATGGTGCCCAGGGCTTCTTCTCTTTCGAGTGTTTCACCGACAGTTTCAACTTCGATAAACACCACATCGCCCAGTTCTGCCTGAGCAAAATCGGTTACACCGATAAATGCGGTGTCTCCTTCAACGCGAATCCATTCATGATCTTTCGTGTACAGCAGATTTTCAGGAATTTTCATTGCCAGTTAATTTTTTAATGCCCAAAATTACACTTTTTTTTCATCCTGCAAACAGGAATAAAAATTTATTGTGCCAGCGAAAATCTCAGACTGATGCCTGCGTTGGTATTGCTGTTGAGAAATTGCGATGAAATATACGGGTTGTTGATGACCTTGTCGAAGAAAGCCCTGATGGTGAATTTCTGACTCAACATGTACTCAGCTGACAGGTTGATAGACATCACTTTTTGTCCTGCACTGATTTGATCGACATTCTCGACAATTTTACGCAGAACGGTTTTGTTGTTTCTGATCGAAAAGTCGGCTTTGAGGTTCAGGTCGCTTTTGAAATTTTTTCCAGAGATTTCGAATTCAACATCTTTAAATCTGTAGCCGAGTCCAACAGTAATCTCTCCTGAAATCACTTCTGTGAGCTGATTATTGGCGAAGCTCATAGAGAGGTTGCGTGTTTTTTTGTATTCCACCTTACTAATCAGGCTGTTTTTCCAAGTCAGGTCAAGATTAATAAGTGGGCTAAACTGCTCGGTGATACTCACCTGTGCAATCTCATGCCGGGGAAGGTAATTGTCCATGGCGTCCATGACTTGGGTAAACCCGTCGCCGTCGTCGTCTGAAAAGAGTACATTGGAGGTATATCCGCCAATATTATAGGTCGACCGGTAGGCATGTGAGATGGTCGCAGACTTAAATCGTTTTTTGAACCATGGAATCTGGGTGAGTCCTGTGTAGGTTAGCCTCCAGTTTGGAAGGGGCAGAGAAGGGAATGTTTTCTTAATGTATTTTCCGGGATTTGCTCCTGTGTATGTGGCCAAGAAGGCTGGTATCAATACGTTCTGCGAGGTTGGGCCAAATCCGGTAGGATAGCTGACGCCGGTAATAGAGTCGGTGAACCATGTGCCATCCCAGTTAGGGCTATTTTGGGCTACCTGCGCGGCAATTTCTGGTCTGATATCCTTAAATTGCTCAAACGTTTTGTTTGAGTAATCATCGTAATCACTGACAAAGGCAGTTTTCCAGGTGATGATAGAGATGCTAAAACTCCCGTTATCAATAGCTGAATAACTTTTAAAGCCATTGGAACCATCGTATCTGAAGTACTCGCTGTGATTTGCCGTATAATTCCTCATAGCCGTGATTTCGATCTTCAGGTTCTTGCTTGGTTCAAGCGAAATGCGGGCATTAACATTTTCATTGCGTCTGGTGGCAAAGGCGTTATTCAACAATGAATCTTTGCTGAGCAGGTCGTTTTGAACAAGGAATGGCCTGATGTCGCGCTGATCACCGAAAACAAATCCCCAGCCGGGAGCTACCTTGGCCAGATCCATACCCAGAATGTCAATGTTTCCTCTATAACCCGGAATGTATGTTCCTTCGGCAAGAGTATAGGACAACGACAGGTTTTTTGTCATCATCAGGAACTTGAGAAAGTTGTCGGCAACTTTCTTCATAAACGGGATGGTGTCTTTGTTGTCGGTATCGGTGCTGTCCATACCCGGGATCACTCTGTTATTGTTAGGGGTCTGCCTGCTTGTTTGATTGAGTGCTTTCAGGTAAGGAATTTTATTGTACAAATTCACCATGTTGCCATTCATGTTTACCGAAACGCTCCTGTTGTTTTCGATGGTGTTGCCATATGGATGCTCGGTGTAATTGCCCAGAGAGTCTTTATAGAGAGGTGCTGCCATCCATTTATAATCGCCGGCATATTGAACTGAAGTACTGGTCCAGTCGAGCATGGGGAGTTTGTTGATTGGAACGGCATAGTTGACTTTGAGCGATTGGTTGAAATTTGTAATACGACCCATCGATCTGATATTCTGCCAGATAGAGTCCATTTTCGCTTCGTATTCACTATCTTCTTTGTCAATGCGTCCTGGAGGCTCATCAATTCTTGCATTGGCAAGAGCTGTATAATCGATTTTAATGCTCTTTGTGAGGTCAAATTTCATGGAATATGTTCTGTTCCATGAAAATGTTTTGAGATATGAAGGTTCAATGATGATGAGCGCATCGGTTTTATTGCGCCACAGGTTTTCTTCATACCCTCTGTCGAGATCGGTCAGGAACGAAAGTGATTTTGGCAGGAGATAGAAGTTAAAATCGCCAATGAGCTTAAATGCTTTTTTATTCAGGAGCTTTACCTTTTTAAAAGGTGTATAATTTTTTGGGTTGCTGTTAAAATTGTATCCTAAAGCTCCCCGGTAATTCTTCTTCAGGTTATATTCAATTTCAATGTTTCTTTGAAAGACTTCGTTGTAGGCGTAGGTCAGGTCAAAATTCGATAAATCGTAAACACGTGGCGGTTTTGTCGACGTGCCCGTTTTTTCTTTCCTGACATTGACAAAGTTCAGACTTTTTCGTCTGGTATAATCCTGAACCAGATTGATGATAGAATCCTTTTCGCGATCGGTGCTGTAGGTCTCAAGATCATCCTGAAGATACAAATCGGGATTCAGAGGATTATACTGCGGGTTGCTGAATGTTTCGCTGATGTCGAAGTGCATCGGAATTCTTAAGCCGGTTTTTTCAGGAAGAAATTTACCCAGTTCGAGATTGGTTGCAACGTCGTAGGACATAATGTTTTCCTTTTGACGTTCCGATACTTTTTTCTCAATGCTGCCGAATCCGGCAGTTGACACATTGCCCACAAGCGCTACATTTCCGAGATCAGCAAGATCGGCAGTGACCCTGGTGGTTGCCGCCCAGCCACCATCCTCGTCGAAATTGGTCAGCCGCAATTCATTCACCCAAATCTCAGCACATTTCGCCATTCCGTCGTCTGATAGATTAACGGGACTTCGTTTCGGATTCCTGATTCCAATCATGATGGTTCTGACATCACTAAGATTTGGGATTCCAACTATGGTCATTTTATTGCCACCGTCATATTTGTAGTAAGGCGTTAACAAGGTGATGGCTGAGTTCTCTTCACGCATGTCGATGTTGCGGGCTTTTTTCAGTTCAACCAGTTTCTCAAGATCAAGATCGAGTGAATCGGCCCAGACCAATTGCGAAATCGATGGATCTGAAGCGCTGACATTTAGCGCAGTTGGATGAAGAGGAATTTCGTATTCGTAGAAGTTATTTGTGAAATCCGTTCCAAGTCGAATAAACAAGGTAAGGTCTCCATCGGCAAGCGAGTATGATTCGGGCGAAGACAATTCAGAGTGGATGAACATCTTCATTTTCTTATACTGTCTGATGTCGAAATCGCAGGTTTTATATACCGCACGAGCGTCTCCGTCAATCAGATTGCAGGCCTTAAGCACCAAAGCCTGTTCATTCATTTCATACATAGTCGTTGAGCCGTAACCAACTTCGCGGTCAATACCAGGAGGCAAAACATATGGTACTGGAGTTCTGCTGCCGTTTTCTTCGATGTTGACGGCAGAAATGTCGAATGAGGTGCCATTCTGATCATCGCCGGGGATGTATTCACCCGGATATAGCAGGGCATTTTCGTATTTTCTCCACTGACTTCTTGCCAGTTCGAGGGTCGCAAATCGCAGAACAATAGGCTCGGCGAAGTCACGAAGGAACACCCTGATAAAACGAATTGACTTGAAATCCTGAATATTACCGACGATGAGATCGGGATCTTTTACCGGTATTTTAAACTGGTACCATTTCACATTGGCGGTTGTGCCGTCGGCGAGATTGGCAGATGCGTTGTAAACGTCGGTGATGTAGTTCTGTCCGACCGTCATTTTTGATGGAGCGAGATCAATCACATACTGAAAATACCTTTCAGATTCATTTAATGTGTTGTCTCTGTTAATGTCTTCAACGTTAGGCAGGGTTGTCGATGATGTGGGATAGGCTTCTGTCGACTGATCGCTGGTGGGACTGTTTCCGTCGATCCCGTTGTATTTTTTGTATCGGGTCAGAATATCGTATTCCAGATTGTCGTAATCCTCGCCTCTGAAGTAGTGATAATTGTCGGTCGAGGGGTCTGTGGCTGCACTGGAATAAGCCACTGATCCGGTGCCATACAATGATTCGATGGCATTCAAATATGCGTTTAGATAAAACGATCCTTCGTCAGTATCGGAAAGACCGTCGAGGCCCACATCCTGAAATTCACGTGAAGTGGGATCGTTGTCGAATGAATTCACCAAAGCCTGTAAAAGCGGAACACGACCCCATTGTGTCGAGTCGACGTTTTCAACGAGCGCCGACGTAGGCAATCCATTTTCGTAACTTTTGCGATGGTCACGTAAGACATCTTCGGAAATATCGCCGATATTGAACACCAGTTTCCCTCCCGAATGCGAAGGGTTATAAATAAAAGGATCCATCACCCAGAATTCAATGTATTCGACATTGGTTTCTTCAAAGTCTGGGGTTTCAACCTTACGCATGATTCCCGCCCAACGTGATGATGGATCATTCAGAAGACCGTTGGCATCGATACCTGCCGAAATGCTGGTGGCATCGACATCGAAGTTGTAGGGACCTTTTTCCTCAGGGTAGTAAGCCAGATCGAGAACAGCGATATTGGTTACAATGTTGTTTGGATTCTGTTTGTAAGGAAACACCTCCGTTTCAAGCACTTCGCGCATGTAATGGTTTGACCGCATGGCAGGGTCATTGCGGATGTGATCGGGGGTAAGGTTATTGTTGCGGAAAAAGAGAGGATCGATGACATACCACGAGAGCTTTGCCCTGTTGAGCCCACTTCCAAGGGTTGAGTCGTCGGCAGCTTCGGGGAACCATGAATCCTGTCCCTGCGGTATTGACGAATGAAACCAAGTTCCTACGTTTTTAATATCGATCGATGACTTGCTGCCTTCGAAGTCGTCGATATATGCAGTGCCTGTTTTTCCGATGGCACGAGCATGCCCCGGGATGAGATTGGCTACTTCGGCATCGATGGTTACTTTTGAGGCGGCTTTTGTTTCAATCAGAGGCAAAGCATCGACAAGCTTAGTGATGAGCCGTGACTCCGACTGATACGAAAGATTTAGACCCCACATGGTGTTCGAAATTGGTTCTTCGCCAATATTTACCTTGTAGGTGAAAGGTCGTTCGGTTAGATTGAGAATTGTTGCACCAAGAAGGAGGTTTCTGTTCACGTCGTAATCGATATGGGTGCCAAGAAAAGTTTTTGTCTGAATGCTGAACATGGCATTACTTTCCAGACTGATATTGATGGGGGCACCGGAATTGAGAATACCTTCGTTAATAATTTTTAGGCGGCCAAGGGTATAGTCGACCGTGTAGTCAACATTCTCAGTGAGTAAGATGCCGCCGGCGGTTACTTTAACGCTCCCCTGAGGGATATTCATTGCGTTGAGTGAGATTTCGTTCCCGACGGAAGATTTAAATCGACCAGCCAGAGTAAATCTGTTTTTGTTCGGATACTGTCGTGCTCCGGTTTTAGTCATGGAGTACAGTGAATCGTAGCAATACTTGTCGGCAAGTGCCTGGTCTCCAATAGCGTCACGTAGATCCTGTCCAAAAGGTTCGAGAACAGGGAAAAAGACTCTGCCGTTTTTTGAATTGATTGTTCCGCCAATGGTTGCTGCGTTGTCAATAAAATCGAAAATGCCATCTGGTTCAGGATCATTGTTGGCATTCAGATTGTCCATGTTCAACACTCTGATAAGGGGAATTCCCTGCAGGTTGCCTTCGAGCAGATAGCCGGCCGGGACACCCAGTGCGTCGCTTTTGTAAAGCACGTCAAGCCTGAAATCCTCAGGATTTACCTGATAACCGCCTATCGCATAGACATTTTTCATCATCAGATCCCAAAGCGGTATTTTTGTGTTTTCGGCCGTGCTTTTAAGAAGTTTCACCACAAGACACCCGGGAGCAGCAATGCCGCCGTTTGAAAATTCACCAACCTGAAAAACGCTGTCGCTGCCAAGAACGGTGTATTGAAAAGCAACTGCCAGCACCTGATCGTCATTGAGGGTTGAGTTGAGTGAAATAAAACCCAGTTTGCTGTTGTAGGTGTATTCTGTTGGTGACAACAATCTGGCATTTTCTATTTTCTCGTAATCAGTCCCTCCCGAAAATCCCCGGCTGTTAAGGTAGGCGTTTACATTGTTAATATCTCGGATCTGGTTGATATCGATGTGATTGAACATCGTGTTTGACTCATTGTCGGGGAATTGTGCATCGTAGGTGGGGTAGCCAGATATGTTGGTGTTGTAGGGATATTGTTCACCTAAGTCCATCAGGGCAACAATATTTCTGTTTTCCTGAGTGGCCGGACCTATATTGGTTACCCAAACTTCCATTTTTGTGATGTTGATAGGCGAGCCAATCACCGGCAAATTCTCGAGCCATTTGTTGTAGTTGCTGCGGAAGTACTGTGCAACCAAATAGTGTTTCTTTTCTTCATATTCATCGGCATAGAGTTCAAAGTCACTTGTTTGAGCTCCTCCGGTTACCGTGATGTTTGATGTTTGACCTTTTTGCTGAGAAACGACACTGGTCACGGTTACTTTGCCAAACTGAAGTTTCGATTTGATTCCGAAAAGGCTTTGGCTTCCGTTGATCAGAGTGCTGTTTAATGGTAAAGTAACGTCTCCGGCTTCGATGCTTTTAATAATCTCATCTTCCTTGCCTTCGTACTGAAGTTTCATTTTGTTTTCAAATTCAAACGAAGACTCTGTATTATATTTGACGCCAAAATCGATTTTGTCGCCAATTTTGGCCTGAACATTCATTTGAATTTTTTCCTGAAAATCGAAATTTGCCGTACGTCTTTGTTTAACATTGAGTGCAGGATCGTCGCGACGATTTGCATTTACGCCAAAAATGAGTTCGGCAGTACCCGAAGGACGAATGTCGATGGTATTTGAGCCAAAAGGCCCTTCGGATCCCAGCATGGGCAAGTTGATGTGGAGTCCGTTTGTGTTGTTCCTTTTCCCCGAAGCAGCAGCCCTGTCCTCCCAATAGTCGCGTATGGCTTTGTCGAAATCGTATTGAATGTATTCATCGCGAGACATGCGGAACGAAGGACGGTAGTCGATGGCTCCTGCCTTTCTGGTGAAAACGTATTCACCACTTTCTTCGTCAAAATAAACCGAATCCCTGATATTTTTCGGATCATTGAGATGCAAGGGGTGGTTTTGGTGGTCAGGCAAATAACCCGGGTCGTCGGCAAAAGGAAAAGGAAGTGTGTCTCCCTTGCCTGTATCGGGAGGCGATATTGGCAACTGACCGGAATGCCGGAAATTGGCAGGTTGTGTGGATTTAACAACGGGGCCAATGCCCTGTGCAATCATGAGTGCAAGAGTAGTTACTACCGGAATATAAACAAGACCTTTCACCAATAAATCATTCTGGTTCTACAAATATTTCAGGGCCTGACGAATCATCTCTTCGACCGTATTGATTTCGCTGCTTTGCTGTATCACTTTCTCCACGGCTTTTTCTGCATTTTGACGGGCAAATCCGAGCTGAATTAATGCAGATAACGTCTCTTGTCGGATTGTATTGTGCTGCGACGAAATATTTCCCGTGAAGGCATTGCCACGGTCAATTTTGTCTCTAAGGTCAACAATAATACGTTCGGCTGTTTTAAGGCCGATGCCTTTGACCTTCTGAAGTCTTGATGTGTTGCCAGATGTAATGGCTTCGACAACTTCGCCTGGGGCCATAGCCGAAAGCAGCATCCGGGCAGTATTCGCTCCGACCCCTGAGACTGCGAGCAAAAGGCGAAAAACCACCCGCTCTTCTTCAGTAGCGAAGCCAAAAAGAAAATGCCCGTCTTCACGCACAATGTAATGTGTTAGCAGTTGCACGTGTTCACTTTTTTGAATTTTTTCGTAGGTGTGAAGCGAAATGCTGATATAATAACCCACGCCATTGCATTCAATGACGGCGTATGTGGGGTTGATCTCGGCCAGACGGCCATTCAGGAAATGAATCATGATCAAACCTGCTTAATCGCAAAACCAAGGGCTTCTTCAATCATTTCGGCCGGAGGTTCGCCAATAAAGCCATGGTCGTACATGTTTTTTACAAGATTTCTGGAATAGGAAATGTCCTTTTTGGCCCATTCATAAGCTTCTTCCCTGCTAAGCTGAATTCTGGCAACTCCATCCTTGATGGCCTGCATTGCTACGTCTGCAGCTTCGAAGGGGAATACATCGGCTTCATCCATTGTTGGGACAATGTTCTCGGGGTTTATCCCACGTTTTTCGGCATAATTTGCAAGAGAATGAGCCGCCGCAATAGCCATGGCGTCAGTAATTTTTTTTGCCCTAACCATTAATGCACCTTTCAGAATTCCCGGGAAACCAATGGAGTTGTTCACCTGATTCGGAAAATCGCCGCGGCCAGTGGCAACAATAAAAGCACCTGCTTCTTTGGCTGCATATGGATATATCTCCGGAACAGGGTTTGCACAAGTGAACACGATCGATTTCGGCGCCATGACTTGAATCCATTCTTTCTTAACTGTGTCGGGGCCTGGTGTTGATAGAGAAATCAAGACATCGGCACCATTCATGGCCTCTTCCATGGTGTCAATAGCATTGGGGTTGGTAGTAAGACACAATTCCCATTTTCGATAAAATCTTTTATCCTCTTCAATGTCCTTGCGGTTTTTATGCAATCCTCCCCGGCTGTCAAAGATGATCATTCTGGATGGATCGGCACCGTCAGTGATGAGTAATCTGGCAATGGTTGTATTTGAGGCACCGGCTCCAAATAATACAAAACGCGCTTCGCTCATTTTTTTGCCTGCCAGTTTAAGTGCATTTATCACTCCGGCAAGGGTGACACTTGCAGTGCCCTGAGCGTCATCGTGCCACACTGGAATGTCGCATTCTTCGCGCAGCACATCAAGAACCCTGAAACAATTGGGCTGACTGATATCCTCGAGATTGACAGCTCCAAAGCTGTGCTGAGCCATTTTTACAAAATCGATGATCTTTTCCGGATCGTTCCTGCCATCTTTGTCCTTGCTGTCGATACAAAGTGCAACGGCATCTACTCCCCCAAGATATTTCATCAGAAATGCTTTGCCTTCCATTACGCCAAGTCCGCCAGAAGGTGTTACGTCTCCATCGCCAAGCACCCGGGTGCTGTCGCTGATCACCGCAACCAGGTTCCCTCTGTTCGACATTTCAAAAGAAACATCATTGTTGTCTCTGATTTCTGTCGAAACTTTTGAAACGCCTGGAGTGTACCACACGTTAAACCAGTTGAATCCCGGAACAGGTGCCTTGGGCACGGTCTGTATCTTTCCGCCATAATGCCTGTGTGCCAATTCGGCAAGCTTTTTCAAAAAGATTGTTTTTGCTTTGGCGGTTTGCTCCTGCGTAAATGTCTCTGGGAAAAGCTTGTCCAGATTTTCTAGCCGTAACATCGATGAATCCATGCGCATGGTTTTAGTCAGCAAAAATAATCAAAATGCAAAAACCGACGTTGAAAAATATCTTTCAAATGACAGAACCTTTAAAATGTCAATATGATTGATCCCCGATAATCAACACCGGGCCGTTTAAAATGACTTTGCTGTTGAGGCTAATTTCTATCCCTGACTTGCTTCTCATATGAATCTGATCAACTGTTTCAGAAAAGCAAAACTCGGCCATGCCGTTTCTGTCGGTAATTATGCGCTCGTTGTTGATCATGAGATTGGCGCCAGAAGCCGGTTCTGTGTCAATCAATTGTCTGTACTCGCCAAATTCATCTTCTGACTCCTCATAATCCATAAAAAACACATGTGCAGTAATGCTCTTTTGGTTGGCATCCAGCCAAATGGCGGGACGGGTATACCGGCCACTCGTGCTTTGACCAGAGTTATTGATAATCAACAGGTTTTCGAGTTTAACAAGTACATGAGAATAACCGTTGATTTGGTGACGTTCTTTTTGAATTTCCGGAAATAAACTATCCCTTTTTCCAAATTGATGAATAACAGTGTCGGCAGTTGTAAACAGGCTCTCTTCTGTTGAAGAAAATCGCAGAAGAGGATATCGGTCAGGGGAAGAACCATCCCTGAAATATGTATTATAAGAAGATGAAAGAGCAGTGCCGGCAACCATGCTGCAATTTTTAGCTGTCAGGTTATTGAAGATAAAACTCTCCCATTCGTACCTGCGGAAAATGTCGGTTGAAAAGAGCGTATCGGGAAGGTCTTCAGCTGCAAAGCCGACTCCTTGTATGGCATGTTTGATGCATAGTTCTCCCTGCTCGTTTGTGGACCATGTCAATGCGTTTCCCGCGGGAACAATATGGGTTATAAATTCGTTTTCTTTCTGTTTGAATGCAACAAAGGCTGCTTCTTCTCCAAATACCTTAATGCTGTGATTTAATAAACATGCTGCTGTGTTTTCACCCACACCAATACCAATACAAGGTTTGCCATGATCTGGCTCAATTACTTGCATGGCTTTGAGGAGTCTCCCGTAACGGCTTCGGTTAAAAAAGTGTGTATCGCTCACAAATTCTGATGATAAAAAGCCAAGACCTGGGCCAACCACAAGTCCATCGTCCAACCCCTGTACCTTTGGAAAATCCTCCGGACTTGCTATTTCATCGTGTAATGATTCCCAGGAAAAGCCAAGCAACCATGCTCCTGCTGAGGTGCCTCCTGTAATCATGGTCTTTGAAAGACCTGCTCCTCCAGCACTGGTGCCCGCAATGACGGCTTTTTTATAATGATGCAGCCACCTGATAACAGCCAGAAGAGGGCCATCGCTGCCATCGGGATTCAGAAGTGCCTTTATGTATCGCGTTTGGTTGCCGCCTGTCAGAAAGAATGCCGAATAAGGATGATCAAGAATGCTTTGAGCAAGTGTTGCATCAAAACCCCCGAGATTCCATGTTGATTCGTTGATCGCAGGAAATGTGCTTTCGTCATTAATGACATGTTCGGGATCGTTTTTTGGATTATCGCATGTTTCCGGGTCATCGATAATGGCGACAGGCAAGATCCTGAATCGGCTCTTATTCAGTGGTGACGAGAAATCGTATTTGCCATTTGTTTTTGGTACATCTGAATAATCGATGACAAGTCTAGCCATTTTTTCGAATCGAACCAATCGATCCATTCCTGCAGCATATGGATTGGCAGATCCAGCTGGGACAAATGCCACCCGTGCGTGATCAGCACCGCCTGCACTCTCGATAATGGCCTGATGTATCTCTGCACAGCGGTCTGCCCCGCCGATGATGAATACTGGTCCTTGATTTGGTTCAAATTGGGGCAGACTGAAATGCAAATCAAGCTTCTCGCCTTGCGTTTCAAGCCATAATGAGCAGGTTGTACTGATTAGAATGGGGGAATGATATTTTTGCAAAGGAGAATCATTAATCTTGTAATGAAGATTTGATGTTCCCGATACAGAAAAAATGAAAGGATGCTGGTATTCTCCTGAAAGATGCGATGGTGTAATCAACATATTCTAAGCTTTATTGCAAAGGTACAATGTTCGCTGACAATGGCTAAAACTTGCTGTGCACGTTTTTAAACAAACATGCATCACCATAACTGAGAAATTTCATGCGATTGCTTAGAGCAAAGGTGTAGGCTTCCCTCCAGTCAACGGATGAAAATGCGTCAACAAGCATCAGCAATGTACTTCCTGGCTGATGAAAATTGGTGATTAAGTAATCGGCGCTCCTGATGGGTTTTCCTTTAATGAGCAACAGGGAGGTTTCTCCGGTTAATCCATTGCTTCCATGTTTTTCGGAGTGGTTTTTCAATGCAAGGAACACAGATTTGCGTGTTGCTCCGTTTGGTTCTTTTTCATTCCATTTTTCCCATTGATCAATCTTAAATGCCGCTTGGCCATCATTACCTTTGTTCAACAAAGCGCATCCTGCCATCCAAAGGCTTTCCAGGGCTCTGAGACTTGTTGTTCCAACGCATGTCCAGGGATAGTCACTGAGCTCAACAAGCAATTTGAGATTCTCGTGAGATATGCTGAAGAGTTCTCCATGCATGGTGTGCTGACCTATGTTGCCTTTCACAGGTCTGAATGTACCAAGGCCAACATGAAGCGTAAGTGGCACTTGCCTGATTTTCTTTAATGACAATTCATCAAGTATCTCTTTGGTAAAATGTAACCCTGCCGTGGGTGCCGCAACCGATCCCTGATGTCTGGCAAATACGGTTTGATATCTGTCCTTATCTTCTTTGTTGTCGCTTCTTTTGATATATGGGGGTAAGGGAACATGAGCCAAAATATCCAGCATTTGTCCGAAAGTAACATCAGCATCCCAATTAAAAACAACTTCATCGATGCCATTTCTTTCTGCTGTCAGTGTTAAATCAACTCCCAATGATGTTTTTGAAGAAATACTTAAGATGCCACTTTTCCATCGTGCAGAATTTCCAACAAGGACTTTCCACTTGCATTTTCCAGTGGCAGCCATGGCGTACTCATAACTCATTTCTGCTGATGGTCTTAGCAGGAATATTTCGATTTGTGCTCCTGTGCTTTTACTGAATATCAGACGTGCAGGGATGACACGAGTGTCGTTGAACAGCAGCACAGAAGATTCCTGAATATACTGGGGTAGGTGAGCGAATGGGATTGAAGAGAACGGTTTGTCTGTCGCAATGAGTAAATCCGATGCTCCCCTTGATGCAGCGGGTTGCTGGGCAATCTGTTCTTCGGGAAGCAAATACTGATAATGGTCACTGCTGAATTCGGGCAATCGCATATTGAGAGGAACGATTCCTGTTAATCAATTTCCTGTGGAGGATATATGGCTGGCATGTCAATGTCATCTTTAATGATATAACACTCAGGCCATTGCTCTTTAATGCGTTGCTTGAATGCTTCAGCCTCCAGCTTGTTGCGGAAGTTCCCAACCCGAACCTTGTAGTATGGTTCTTGAAAAATCACATATGCCGAAATTTCAGGATAACGAGAAATAAATTTTCCTTTTTCACCAAATGCCTTGTTTTTTGAATAATTTCCCGACTCGAAAAATATCTGAATCCGGTATCCCGGAAACCCTTTCACGTTCTCGTTAAATGCCACATGACGAGCGACAACAGATTCGACCCCTTTGTCGCCATAAAGTATAACTTTTCCCTGTGCCTGAAGCGCTACAGAGAATAAAAGGCTCAATATGTTCAAATAGATATACCGCATGATTATTTTTTTGCAAAGTTAAAAAATTTGGCGCGCATAGTCCAAAATTGTACCAAAAACAAAAAATACAATCCGTGAAAAGCTGATGAATCAACTGTTCACGGATTGTACTAAGAAAGCCGGGCCTGTGGCTTATTCCAGAGTGAGAGGTTTGTTGAATATGCCTTCCCCAGTGATAATTCTGATGTAATACATGCCACGGGGTAAGTCCGAAACAGGAATCATCGTTGTGCTTTGATCTGGCCTGCTTTGATAAACAAGGGCTCCTTTGCTGTCGAATAATTCTGCTTTGACGATAACCGAATTAGCATGAATGATGCAGTTTTCGGTTGCTGGATTTGGAAACACCTGAATTTCACTGCCTGCATTTTCGGTGAGACCAGTGGAAACCTCAACGCTAACTTCCATCGAGTCGACATCGGTGCCACAAGAGTTGATTTGGGTGAGTACAACCCAGTAAGTTCCCGAAGCAGTATAGGTATGACTCGGATTTTCGAGAGATGAGGATGAGCCATCGCCGAAATCCCAAAGATATGTGCCTCCACCGGAACTGCTGTTGGTGAAAGAAACATCGGCGCCCGTAACTGAATAACTGAATGATGTTGCTGGCGTGTCAAAAATCTCACACACAACCGGTATCATAACACTTTGGCACACCTCTTCAACTTCCCAATTGTAGAAGTAGTAATAGAATTGAGTTTCATAGCCACTGGCCGTACTTCCAGTCATTTCAATCACGGAACCTACATATAAAGGATAAAGTGAAGGACCAGTCTGAGATCCGTTACGGTAAAGATTGGGACTGGCAGGACCTTGTAATTTAAGCCCTGTTCCGACAGGGATATCAAAATCGAGGCTCACTGTGTTTTCACCAGAAATCACATCGACTGCAATCTGATCAAGCAAGGTACCTGAGCCATCGTATAGCGAGATGGTTTTTGATCCTGCGGCGCCCGCATATAACTTGACCGTTTTCAATGTTACTGGAGCAAAACAGTCGAAAATAATTCCGTGTTGTGTCGTACTGGTAAAATAGCCTCCTGTTCCGCTGTTGTCAATTTTTCCGCCAAAATAGGTGTTGACATTTTCAGAGCAAACATAATAAGTGGTGGTGGCATTTAGCAGAGGGGTGCTGTAGCTGTTGCCAGTAGCAATTAAATTGCCGCCTGAAAGTGCATCATACCAGAAAAGGTTGGAGCCAATGGCGGTCAGGTTGAATGCGGCAGCTCCGCATGACGAAGTGTCGCTGATGACCGGAGGAGTTGCCCCAACAAGAATGTCGATCGAGAATTGGTCCGCACCGCATATGCCGGCATCAGCGATGAGAGTGAGTGTGTAAAGTCCGTTAGAGTTATAGGTGAGTGCTGGATTGGTTTCGGTTGAGGTCGAGCCATTTCCAAAATCCCATAAATAAGAAGTTGCACCAGAACTAAGGTTAGACAGTACAACTGTTGCAGGGGCTCCGCAGAAGGCTGTGTCGGAAACTGTGAACTCAGCGTCAAGAGTTACATTGCTGGCGTTGAATGACATTTCGAGGGTGTCGTTGGTCAGATTAAGATCAGAGCCGCCGTTTGGGCTCCCTGTGTATACCTTGAAGGTATTTGTGCCTGCATTGATGGTTATTGCTGGCAGATCAACAGTGTCGGATGCCATGGTTGCCAGATTTCCAGTCCAGGAAGTGCTTTGAACAGATCCCCCGTTGTGACGGTACAATATATTCAGCTGTGTCAAAGTGTTCATTCCCCTGTTGCGGATGACCACTCTTGGTGTTTCCTGAATTCCGGTGCAGGTGTAAACACTTTGTGGCTTAATAACTTGAAGCATTTGGGCATCAAGAGCAACCTGAACATCTTCGATGGGAATGTCGGCAATGTGCGGAATTTTATTTTGTTTGGTTGCAACGATTTTTGCTGTATCAATCTGAGGTAATGCTGAGAAAGTAAGGGTGACCGTTGAACCGGTGCCAGAGTATTGTGCATCAAGCAAAACCCCGTTTAGTGAAAGGGCAACATAGGTATATGGCTCTGTGGTTACCACCAGGGAAGTGTTGCCAACCATCATGGGCGACGAATAACTTATGGTGAGAGGGTCGGGAACTGAAAAATAATTCATGACCGATGGATCTCCCATAAGGTGATACTCTTCCCAGTAATACTTTTTTAATGTTGACGTGGATGCTTCCACGGCTATGTTTCCCGCAACAACCATTTGTCCGTTGGCAATGAACCATTCAGAAGTGGCTTCACCATGATCGTGGAATGCTTTGTCATATGCACCAAGACTTGTTCCTGCATAGGTCGGATTCTCGATAATATTGGAGGTGTTGCCAACTCCCCAGTAGTAGTCTTCATCCCAATAACTGTAATCCGATGCGCCAATATATCCAACTGCCCCTTCATTTGCAGCCCGCATGATGGCTTCACCGAAACTTGCACTTTCTTCAAATTTGACCGACTGACAACAGTTACCGACAATAAGTCCGTATTGATTCGCATTGTTGAGGTTAGCAATATCGGAAGTGGAAAACGACGGATCGGCCCATCCCGATGAACTGCAGTGTGCTGTATAATTTGCATATCCTACACCAGCACCTATTTTTGCCCTCATATCGGCATCAACCCAGCTTTGCGAGCTGGTGGGATACAAATATGTGTGAGAATAGATGCCATGTGCTGTGTTGAAATAATTGCTGGTGCCATAGTTTATTTGTCCGTTGGCCCATACTTGCGACATTGAAGCATCAACCCCTGCAACCATAACCACTGTGTCAAGATATGTTGGGTTTGGTATATTATATGTTTCATACATCAGGGTCTTGTCTATCTGCGGCTGAAGCTGGCTGACATTCTGTGCACTGAAGCGGCCATAGTAAACGTCAGGAATATTATCAGATGCTCCTCCGTAACATGCATAATAAAGGTCGGTGACGTGAGTACCGGATGATTGCCCGTTGAAAGCTGGAATTTGAGCCACGTCGCCAACAAATAAGATGTATGTTGGTGCCGGATCGCTGGGGGTCCCTGCTGTATATAATCCTTGAAGATAGGATTTGATGGAGGTGGTGGTGGTACCCACTGAAGGCATATCCGTGTATGCTTCTATCACAGTAAACCCCTTTTCGGTTTTCCACTCAATAAATGGTTGTAGCACTGTCTCAAACATTCGGTCTGCAACAATGACATATTTTATCGGGTATTCAGTAATGGCATCTTTTGCTGCAGGGGCGGTAAAGTTGGGAAGCTCTTTGTAAAATCCAGAATACATCGGGCTATAATAACGACTTTTTGTGTCGTTGTAACTCGCCATACTCTTTGAATCGAACACAATTTCAAAGGTGAGATTCTGATAGATTTCAACTTTATTCGTTAATGCATTATACCTTATTGGGTCAATGACCAGATTTCCGAATTCAACACCGCGCATCTCACCACCCTTTTCAATCCTGATTATGTCTCCCTGACTATAAAGATCAAGCTGGTAGTATGCTTCGTCAAAATAAAAAGTGATGTCTTCTGGTCTGGTGCTTTTGCTCCATGACGGTTGCGATGGCATCACCGGTTCCGAAAAACCTAATTCTTCCAACCCAAGTTCGACCACATCATAGCTAATGATGTTGATTTGTGCTTGGGAAGATCCTGGGGTTTCGATCAGTTTGCTGAAGACTGGAATAGCAGGGCGTCCGTTGTCGTATCTTTTTGAAAACGAAGGAATGTCCATCCTGGTGAAATATCCTTCGGGGGTCAGGACGCGTGAAAGCGCAATTTCGCTGATATTAAGCGTTGCAGTGAATGCTGTTCCTGTATTTGAGGTAACAGTCATTCCCGTGAATTCGCCCTGGAGGGGGACAAGCTTCGATTGTGCATTGATGGAGAATGCAAAACAAACGGCAAGCAAACTGGTGATCAATATTTTCATGGTGCTGATTTTAATTCCGAAGATACTAAAAAGTGTAAAAATGTTGCATGCAAATATAAATATATTTATTGCCTATACCCTTATGAGGGGGCGATTTAACAAAGGCGCCGATTAAAATCGCATTCCAGCCCTCAGTCCAATGATGGTTGTGTTGAGCCAGCTGTTACGGCGAATATCAGCCGAGATCCCTAATTGACTCACCGGCCGGAATTCCATTCCGGTCATGACCATAATTTCGTTCTCTGTGCTGCCGTAACTGAGCATGTAATCAGCACGTGCAAACAATGTGAGCTTTTTCCCCAATTTCCGAATCAGGTAACCGCTCAAAGCATCAAGGTGTTGAGAAGCGTCAAATCCGTTGTTGGTGACCCTGCTGTATTCAATACCACTGGTCCAGACATCATTTTTTAAGCCGGCGAATCCATTGAATACAATTCTTGGGTTGGAGTACCCTATTGGTGCCTGCTGTACATCTGTATAGAATTTCATGATTACAATGTCATTTGGGCGGTATTCGATATTGACCGAGTACTGCATTTTTGAATCAATGTCCTGATGTCTGAAAGGACCATCTCCATTCACGGCGCTTAGACTGATATATAGTTTTTTCGTCGGATAAAATTTTATTCTGATGCCAAAATCTGCCGGATTCCCGAAGCGAAACAATTCTTGCATGGTGGTCGACACATATCTAAGGCCCCAATGCTTATCCTGAATAGTGAGGTATTGTTCATTCAACAGCATGCCAAACGATGTCCCTAACTTGGGCAATGGTTTCCAGTCAATTTCAGCCATTTTCAAAAATGCTGTGTATTTGCTGCCTTCAAAATAGCTCGAAATCCCAATAGAATCCGGATAGGTGAAATTTGTTGTTCTCGTTACATCGTATAAAAGACTGCCCTGAACTTTATCGGATAATTTTCTTTTATATCCTAAAATGGCAGTGTTGATGCCGAACGATTGCTGGGGAGTTGTGCGGCCAGTCAGGTCACATTGACCGAATGTGTGGATGTCAGCAAAGAACTGTCCTGGATCTTTTTTAATGGTGTCGGGTTGACTGAAAAGCCGGAACGACAAAGCCAGCAACAAGAAAACGATGGCCGCCAGTGATTTCATTAGTTTTTCTGCAAATGTAGAAATCTTTATTCTCAATTCGAATGTGAAACACGACAAAGTATGTGAGACTAAATAAAATGCCTTTTTAACATAAATGATTGCATTTGCTACGATTATTCCTGTAAATTTGCATTCGGGTTGTTATTTTTTATCGAACAGGGGGTAATGTGAAAACACTTCAAGCTTTTGGCCTGATATGGCTTTGTCTGTCTTTCAGTCAGGGTGGGTTGTTTGCCCAGCAGGATTCACCTGAGCAAATGTTTATTGATACTTCATATAAGGCTGTCAATGAGCCTTATCAGTTAGATGCCGGTGTAAAGCTGACCCCTCCTCCGTTTTTTCTTCCTTTTGTGCAGGGTGTTAAAAGCGGTTTTATCCATAAAGGGGCAGCTAGCACCATCCAGGTTCAGGTGATTGACAGCGTTATTTACTCTTTCGTGGCTGCGGCTCTTGACGAAGAAGAGTTGCTGAGGCAAAATACAATTCTTGTTGAGAAAGATACTCTTTTGACCAATCACGGGCAGCAGGCTGTTTTTATGGTGGTTGCTTTTACTGTGAATCAAAACGGGAAAAGTGCTGATTATCAGCGAATGATGCTGTTCACAGGCGATTTGACGAGAACCATTTGGATCAGTGCAAACTATCCGGTTGTAGCTCGTAATGTGCTATTTAATGTCTTAAAGGAATCATTACTTACCGTTGAGTTTTAAGTTATGAAAAAGATACTCATTGCTGTTGTGATGGTTTTTGGTTGCCTTTTTCATGGCAATGCCCAGACACATATCATCAGTCACGATATTGATTGGGCCACATATAACCAAAATATGTGGGGACCCAATGGAAGCCCGTGGAATATCAATATGAATATCAATCTTTTTGATGTAGAGTTCGATACAGCCTTTTCTTTTGGAGATATAGTGAATACCCCTCTAGGTGATTTTGGAGCAATGATGGATCTTGATTCCTGGTTTCACTTGGGTTCCGATTTTGTCATATCTGGCTTCACTACCGGATACGTCGATGTGGAATATCCTGTCAATGTGGAAATGGAAATTCCCGATGATGACACCTATTGCCCTGGAGAAGTTGTGACCATTTCTTCCGATTATTCAGTCCGCCCCGGTTGGGATCTGAGCACGCATTTTCCCACAGCAGGCATTATTGGACTTTACATGGACTTTGGTTTTCAGCTTGACCTCGATGCTACCATTTGCGTTTTCTCGTGTACTACTTTCCCGATCATAGATGTCGATGTGCCCTATGATACAATAACCATCATTGAATTAAACAGCCAGACGGGGGTGTTTACCTATCCCTGCTATGACCCGATGTCGTTTCCGCCAATACAGATTTGCAACGACACAATATTACCCATTACCTTTAATAATTTATTTGGCATTGGACTGAGCGGAAGCATAACCCTTCCGTATGTTGAAACCACCGACTGGCTTGATGTAATTGATGAGTGTAATCAGAATCTTTATGCTGCTGGCGATTGTACTTGGGTAACGCTCAATATCGATGTCATTCAGTTTCTCTCGGCCATCGCAGGATTGATTCCTCCACCCCAGGGCCCGGCAATCCAGCAGTTTCTTGGTATGCTTTCCGGAACCTATGATCTTGGCGGGGGCTTTACAATTGATTACATGCTGTTTTCTGCATGGTTCGATATCTTGAGTACCATGCAGCAGGATTTTACCTTTGCTCCTAAAGTCTGGAATAATCTTCAGTTCCCGGTCGGGGTTGACTATTTTGTGACTGACCCGACTTCAGGAAACACTGTTGTTGATTCCGGAAACAGTTCTCAGATCAGTTTTCAGGCATGTCATGACCTTAATTTTATTTGGCCCTGCGCTGGGTTTAGCCAAATGGATATAGGCCTTTCTCACTCATTGTCCAATGATTTTACAAATCACACCTGGGACAGCCTTTCCTTCGAGTTTTCAATTAGTGCGCTGGAGTTCACACTCAATATCCCTGCATTTCCCATAGCGCCGCCTGTGCTCATGCCTGATTTTTGTGTTGAAATTCCGGTTACCGATTCTGCCACTGGTCTTGTAATGCGCACTGATGCATGCATCCCCGGTATTTCCATCCCCGCAGTGTATGCTTTTCCTACCGATTTAACCATTCATATCGGACCGCTTTTCTCCTATAGCTGGCCACTTGGATATATTCCCATCACATGGTATGACAACACCTGGGAACTTGCTGGATTCGCAGATACTTTGTTCCCTTCCTTCCACATGGGCACTTCCTGCCCGGGAATTGAGATTGTTTCGTTTTCTCAAAATGGCGTCCTTTGTTACGGGGACAGCACTGGGTCACTTACTGTGGTTGTTCAAAACGGCGCCACACCTTACACATATGCATGGTCGACCGGAGATACTACTGTTTCAGCTGCCGTCACTGCAAGTTTGGCGAATCTGCCTGCAGGAATATATTATATCACAGTCATCGATGCAAATGGATGTTCGGTTACCGACTCGGCTGAAGTGATTAATCTTTATCCGCCATTATCTGCATCTCTTACTCCGACTCAGGTTACCTGTGAAGGTGGAAGCGACGGAACGATATCTCTTTCAGTGAGCGGTGGTGCTCCCCCATATTCCTATCTTTGGAGCCCGCCGCAGAGCAACTCTCCTTTTGCCGGGAACCTTCAGGCCGGATTATATTCAGTAACAATAACCGATGCTGTTGGCTGTGATACTGTTTTATCCACCACGCTCATCGAATTATATCCTTTGCCTGACATCAACATCTCTGCATCCCCGACCGAAGGCTGCCAGCCTTTGCCAGTTCAGTTTGCTGAGACTTCACCTGATAGTGGACAGACATATTTCTGGGATCTTGACGAAGGAGCGCACTTCAGTAGCGATAAAAATCCGTCACTTACTTACACTCACTGGGGCACCTATGATGTGTTGATTGTGGTCACTTCCGTGCATGGCTGCGTTGATTCGCTCCGTGTGGTGGATATGATAACCGTTCACCCTAAGCCCGAAGCTGATTTCAGACCCTATCCGTCTTCGCCGACGCTAGCAGATAATACGGTTCTGTTCTTTAATGAAAGTACCAATACTTTTTTAAGTGAATGGCTGTTTGGTGACGGTGGCACTTCTGCATTGACTTATCCAACTCATACCTATAATGATACGGGTCAGTATCTGGTAACACTTTATATCACCACAGAGTTTGGATGTCGCGATACAGCTGAGCATCCACTCTATGTGAAAGATGTCGTTTCTATGTATATCCCTAATTCGTTTACCCCGGATGGCGATGGAGTGAATGATTTCTTCAAACCTTTCGGACATGGAATTGATGAGGATTTTTACACATTTACCATTTTTGACCGTTGGGGAAAACTCTTATTTACAACAAACGATTATGAATCTGCATGGGATGGCACATACAACGGAATAAAGTGTCAGCATGGCACATATCAGTATGTATTGTTCTATCGCGACGAGGAGGGAATCGTCAGAAAACTGCTTGGTGGGTTTGACCTCATTAGGTAGTTTGTGAAAAATTTCACCCCCGGCATCTATCTCGGAAATCCTCATACAAAGATTTTGAGGATACAGGGAATGTCTAATATAAAACCATGAAACCATGAAATCAATTCTTTTTCTGGCTTTTTCGATCATTTTTTTTGGCGCTAAGGCCGATGACGAAAAAGTTCTAAGCACCTCCATCTCCAATGTGACTGTTTTTTTAAGCGGAGCACAGGTTGAGCGAACCGGATCCATGTACCTCAATGCGGGTAATTACGATGTGGTGATTCAGGATTTGCCTACATCCATTGACCCTTCAACCATACAGGTCTCAGGCAAGGGAAATATTACTGTTTTATCGGTTGAGAACCGAATAAACTACCTTAAAGCTCAGCAAAAGCCAAAAGGCATTTTGATGCTGGAAGATTCTCTTGATCTGTTGCGTAATCAGGTGGCGTATCAGAATGCCATGCTTTCTGTTTTCACCAACGAAGAGGCCATGATACTTGCCAATAAGGAAATTGGAGGCGAAAATAATGGGGTCGACATCAACTCTCTGAAAGCCAATGCCGATTTTTACAGAATCAGACTGACAGAGATTAAAACAAAGCAGCTTGAAATTGGACTGAAAATCGTTAAGCTAAACAAGGACATGAACCGCATTCAGTTGCAGCTAAACGAACTCAATGCCAAGCAAAGTCAGCCAACTGGCGAGATTCTGATACGCGTGATTGCCAAAGTAGCCGGAAATGCCACTTTCGTGGCAAGGTATAATGTGCAAAATGCAGGTTGGGCACCTATGTACGATATTCGTGCAACTGATTTTGGTAACCCAATTAAACTAACCTTCAAGGCCGGCATTTACCAAGGTACCGGAGAAAACTGGGATAAGGTCAGGCTAACGCTCTCAACTTCAAATCCAAACCAAAGCAGCAATAAACCGGTTCTAAGCCCTTGGTATTTATACTACAACAATTACGTTTATAAAGAGAAGAACGACGCTGACCGATCCATGGTTCCCATGTCGGCTGCAAAATCAGAGACTACAGGAAGTTCGGCATACGACGAAGAGAAATCATTCGAATCGGCTGTAGCATATACAACTGTTACCGAATATCCCATCAACTTTGAATATGTTATTGATCTGCCTTATTCGGTTGAATCAAACGGTAAACCCAGAATCATTCAGGTTCAGGAGCATGAGTTGCCGGCACTTTATCAGTATTATGCAGCTCCTAAAATCGACAATGATGCATTTCTGCTTGCAAGAGTCACTGGCTGGGAAAAATTTAATTTGCTGCCGGGTGAATCAAATGTATTTTTCCAGGAAACTTACGTGGGAAAATCATATGTAAACCCGCTTACAGCACTCGATACGCTTGAGGTTTCCTTAGGCCGCGACAAATCGATTTCTATTAAACGCGACATGATCAAGGACTTCACCAGCGATAAATTCATTGGAACTTCTCGAAAAGTGACCAAGGGTTGGGAAATCACCATTAGAAACAACAAAAGCAAGGAAATCGAACTTGTTGTTGAAGATCAGTTCCCCAATACCACAAACAAGGAAATTGAAATAGAACACCTTGAAACAAGTGGGGGTACCGTTGAGGATCATACCGGAAAAGTTACATGGACTATTAAGTTGAAGCCTGCCGAAACAAAAAAGATTGTGATCAAGTATTCGGTGAAATTCCCAAAAGAACAAAACATTATTGTTTACTAATCAGTTGAAGTAAAAAAAAGCGTCGCAGTTCATTGACTGCGGCGCTTTTTTTTTGTCAATGATTTTTTAAGGTTGACTCTGGCGAAATTCTTTCATGTATTTAAACCCTCTAATGATAAAGAGAAATATGAAAATTTTGAACACGATGCCTGATTTAATGCTTCCTCCGCCAATATACATTGCTGTAAGCACTAAATCAAGACCCATCAGAACGGTTGCTCCGACCAAAGCAGGCATGTTTCCTTTTGAAATAGCATATCCCAGACCGATTTGAACGAGTCCCACAATCACATTTGCAATGCCAATTCCTTCAAATTCCCTGATCTGAATATCGTTCATATGGAATATTAACCCAATGACAATATTCAGGATGCCCAAAAAGATCATGAGATAAAAGACCTGTTTTAACTGGTACACCGGATCGCCCATACTACCTCTGATATGTTTTCCATCAATTTTTGAGGTGAGTGTGGTGAATAAGCCTTTTTCGAGCTTGATTTCAAGTTTTCTCTGATCAGGAAGCTCAATTGTTTTTCCTGCAAGAATATCATCTTTCGACATGGCAGCTAGTAGCTGACTGTTCAGTGAAACACTTGTTTCTTTCCATCCCATGCTCCACTTAATCTCAAGCTCCTGCGTTTTGTTGTCGTCAAGAAAGTACTTTTTTCTGGCCATATAATTGATTATTTGTGTTCACATTTGCCGCTGCAGGTAAAACAGTCATTGATTAAATGATCCGAAATACCCATACTGCTGAAGCCGCCGTCGTGGAAAATATTCTGCATGGTGACTTTTTTTGCATAATCGCTGAATAAAAGCATACAGAATTCGGCACATTCCTCCGAACTTGCATTACCAAGAGGTGACATACACTGACTGTATGAGTAAAACGCATCAAATCCCCCAACCCCTTTGCCTGCAGTGGTTTGTGTTGGCGACTGACTGATGCTGTTTACCCTGACCTTTTTATGCCTGCCGTAATGATATCCGAAGCTTCTCACAATGCTTTCGAGCATGGCTTTAGCTTGCGACATATCGCTATAACTGGTAAACTGGCGCTGAGCCCCAATATAGCTCAATGTAATTACCGACGCATGCTCGTTAAGGGCATCAAGCTTTTTTGCAATAGCAAGTACTTTATGCAGCGATATAGCAGAAATGTCAAGCGTCTTGTGAAAGTTTTCATAGTTGAGCTCTGTGTAGTGAATTCCCTTGCGGACGTTTGGTGACATGCCAACAGAATGCAGGATGAAGTCAAGTTTCCCACCTAATTCTTTCATGCTTTCGCTCATAAGAATCTCCAAATCATCGAGTGAGGTGACATCAGCAGGAATGACTTTTGACTTTGTGACTTCTGAAAGACGAAAAATGTCCCCTTTTCGTAATGCCAAATCGGTGTTGGTTAAAGTAAATTGTCCTTTTTCCTGATGTGCTTTTAATGCAACCTGCCAGGCAATGCTGTTTTCGTCGAGGGCGCCGAAAATTATTCCGCGCTTATTTTTAAGTAAATTGAAAGGCATAGCAATGAATTTAGTTAAACAAAAGTTCTTTCGCCATTTCCATGGCTGAGGCCGATAATTTCTCATCTGACATCATGCGTGCGATAACTTCGATTCGCGATGGTGTGTCAATTTCTTCAATCATCGTCTGCATGCGATTGCCTGCATCGGTTTTTGTGACATGAAGGTGTTTATCACCTCTGGCTGCAATTTGAGGCAAGTGTGTAATAGCGATAACCTGATGCTCTGCAGCAAGCTTTTTCAGGATTGTTCCCATTTTTGCAGCGGTTTCTCCGGAAACGCCACTGTCAATTTCATCGAAAATTATTGTTGGAAGTAAGTTGCGTTGAGCAGTCATGGTTTTAATGGCGAGCATAACTCGCGACATTTCTCCGCCTGAAATTACTGATCCAAGCTCCTGAGGTTTGCCTCCTTTGTTGGCATTGAAAAGAAATCGTATGTGGTTTTTCCCATCAGGTCTGAATTGTTCTGATTTTTCAACCGGTACCTCAAATATCGCATCAGGCATCCCAAGCTGGGAAAGCAATTCCTTCACCGATTTCTGAAATACTGGAGCATGCTTCTGTCGTGTTTTATGAAGCTGATCTGCAAGCTGCTCCATTGTTCCAACGATTTTGGATTGTTCTAGCTTTAATTGATCGAGTTTTGTTTCCAGCAATGAGTCGTTTTCGATGTTTTCACCAAGCTTCATAAATATATCAAGCAATGATGCCGCATTGGAAACTTTGTGTTTGTGAAAAAGCCGTTGATATTCATCGATCCTCTTGCTGATTTGCAACAGACGATCAGGATTTACCTCAGCTTTGTCCGTCAGACTGCTTAGGCCTTGAGACACATCGGCAATTTCGATTGCAGATTCTTTCAGTCGCATCGAAAAATCGGTGAGCTGTGGAAGGAATGTCGATGCTTCTTCAAGCTTAGCAGCTGTTCTGCTTAATAATGCCCGAATATTTACTTCATTTTCTGTGAGCTGATCGATTGCAAATGCCAAACATTCTCCAATTTTTTCAGCGTGCTGAAGGGTCTTTTCATCCTGCTCCAAATGATGATATTCCTCTTCCGACAATTGTGCATTCTCCAATTCCTGATGTAAAAATCTTAAGTAATCGGCTTCAGTTGCTTTTTGGGCAATTCTGTTTTCAAGCGATTCTATTTCACCGCTGATCGATTGGAGTTCTTCATAAAGCTTTTGAAAACTTGTCACATCTGCAAAGTGGCCGCAAAAGGAATCCAAAACCTGCAACTGAAACTTGTTTCCTGAAATCAATAATGTTTCATGCTGAGAATGAATGTTCAGTATTCTGTCTCCAATATCTTTCAGAATGGATAATTGTATAGGTGTGTCGTTGATAAATGCTCTTGACTTCCCTCCCGGACTGATTTCCCGTCTAATAATGACTGGATCGTCAAAATCCAGTTCATTGTCAGTGAAAAATGTCTGAAATTCTGGTGAGTTAAGGCTAAATTGGCCCTCAATGATGCATTTTTTATCTTGTTCCAACAAAACACCATGATCGGCTCTGTTGCCTGCCAGCAGGCCAATAGCGCCTAGCAGCACAGATTTTCCGGCACCTGTTTCACCTGTAATCACAGTAAAGCCACTGGCAAAATCAATGCTCAGTTGCTGTATTAAAACATAATTTTGAATGGATAGTGATTTGATCATAGTTTTGCTGAATACAAAAATAGCAAGTTTTTTTCACAAAGATCGGTTTCAGTGAATGATATCGGACAGGGCGTTGTGAAAAAAAAGGCAGGCAGCATTGCTGCTGTCTGCCTTTTGCTTGGGTATGGGTTGTTGTCGGAGGGTTACATCATAGAAATAGTGTACGTGTTGCCATTGATCGTGACCGTAGCTGTGGCGTCACATGATCCAGTTCCATAGTCCACCAGTATTTCATGTCCGCCGCTCTCAATTTTAAGCGATCCTGCTTGAATCCAACGGCAGCCAAACTGAATTTGAAGCGGTGTTATGATGGTTACT